>JAWLGW010000049.1:0-14540 GCA_041690735.1 Planctomycetota bacterium | reverse complement strand
CGTGGCCGCCCCGGCCAGCGGCGGCGCCGGCTTCCCGGTGACGGCGGCCTGCCAGGGGTGCGGCGTCCAGATCGAGCTGCAGGGGCCCGGCAACTGGAAGTGCCCCCGCTGCTACACGTTCATCTCCGCCCAGGGCGACGGCAGCTACCGCTTCGGGCAGGCGAACAAGCCGGTGCCGATCACCCTCTCGCTGACCGCCAGCCAGGACTGCGGCGAGGGCCTGGTGCACCTCGTCACGTCGGTGTGCCAGTCGGCCTTCAACGGCTCGAAGCTCGAGGCGCTGCGGGTCGCGGTCCACGAGGTGGCGCAGGTCATGCAGCAGTCGGTGTACGCCAACAACCCGCAGGGCATCTACCACGTGAGCGTGGAGCGGCAGCCCGGCCGGGTCCAGATCCGGTTCGCCGACTCGGGGGCGACCATCGAGAGCGCCCGGGCGCGCCAGTTCTTCCCCCACTCGTCGCAGTCGTTGAGCGAGTTCGAGTGCCGGCCGCACCCCAGCGGCGGCAACACGATCCGCCTGGTCCAGACCGGCTGAGCAGGCGGGCGCCGGCCGCGCCGACGCCCGCTCCCTTGCAATTGCGTTCTCGTCAGGCGGGCCCTATACCTGTCTCCCCACGCCTGGTCGCGGGCGACCCGAGGGTCGACCCCGCGGGGCGGTTCGAGAGGACGCCTTGAACAAGATGATCCGCTCCAGCTGGTCCATCGCCGACTCGCAGGAGCTGTACGCGGTCCAGCAGTGGGGCAAGGGCCTGCTGTCGGTCGCCCCCTCGGGGAACCTCGTCCTGCACCCCTTCAGCGGGCGGGGCGAGGGGCACGGCCCCGGCCTCGACCTCAAGGAGATCGTCGACGACCTGCTCAAGCGTGGGATCAGCACCCCGGTGTTGCTGAGGTTCCCCGACCTCCTGGAGGGGCGGATCGTAGCCCTCAACGAGGCGTTCCGCCGGGCGATCGAGGACTACGAGTACACCGGCAGCTACCGCGGGGTCTACCCGATCAAGGTGAACCAGGACCACACGGTCGTGGAGCGGATCGTCGCCGCCGGCAAGGCCTTCCACTACGGGGTCGAGGCGGGCAGCAAGCCCGAGCTGCTGGCGGCCATGGCCATGCTCGAGGACCCCGAGGCCCTGCTGATCTGCAACGGCTACAAGGACGAGTACTACGTCGAGACCGCGCTCATGGCATCCAAGCTGGGCCTGCGCGTCGTGCTCGTGGTCGAGAAGCCGGGTGAGCTGCACCTGATCAAGCGAGTGGCCGAGCGCCTGAACATCCGTCCGCGGCTGGGGATCCGGGTCAAGCTGACGGCCCGGGGAGCGGGCCACTGGAAGGAGTCGGGCGGCGACCGCTCCAAGTTCGGCCTCTCCGCCCGGGAGCTCCTGCACGCCCTGGACTACATGAAGGCGCACGGGCTGCTGGAGAGCTTCGAGCTGCTCCACTTCCACCTGGGCAGCCAGATCTCCGCGATCCGCTCCATCAAGAACGCCCTGCGCGAGGCGGCCCGCTTCTACGTGGAGCTGTTCCGCATGGGCGCGCCGCTGAAGTACGTGGACGTGGGCGGCGGCCTGGGGGTGGACTATGACGGCTCGCAGACCAACTTCCACTCCTCCATGAACTACACGATCGAGGAGTACGCCAACGACGTGGTGTACGGGATCGGCGAGATCTGCGACGAGGCGGAGGTCCCGCACCCCAACATCGTCACCGAGTCGGGTCGCGCCGTCACCGCGCACCACGCGGTGCTGGTGATCGACGTGCTGGGCGTCAACACCCTGGCCCCCGAGATGCCGGGCGAGCTGCCCGAGGACGCCGCGCCCGTGGTGCGGCGCCTGTGGGAGGCGCACGTCTACCTGACGCGCAAGAACGTGATCGAGACCTATCACGACGCGCTGGAGTTCAAGGACGAGGCCCTGCAGCTGTTCAACCTGGGCCACCTGTCCCTCGAGCAGCGGGTGTACGCCGAGACGATCTTCTGGGGCCTGCTCGACCGGATCCGCCGCCTGGTGGATGCCGACGAGCGCCCCGAGGAGATCGAGGGCGTGGAGGCGATGCTGTCCGACACCTACTTCTGCAACTTCTCGGTGTTCCAGTCGCTCCCCGACTCGTGGGCCGTCGATCAGCTGTTCCCGGTGCTCCCGATCCACCGCCTCAACGAGCGCCCCAGCCGGTTCGGCGTCCTGGCGGACATCACCTGCGACTCGGACGGGAAGATCGCCCGGTTCATCGACGTGAAGGACGTCAAGAACGTCCTCGAGCTGCACGAGCTGCGCGAGGGGCAGGACTACCACCTGGGGATCTTCCTGGTGGGCGCCTACCAGGAGATCCTGGGCGACCTGCACAACCTGTTCGGAGACACCAACGAGGTCCACGTGTCGGTGGGCCGCGACGGCAACTACACCCTGGCCGGCGTCGAGGCGGGTGAGACCGTGACCGACGTCCTCCGCTACGTGGGCTACGACCGCAACCAGCTGATCGCCCGCGTCCGCCGCCTCACCGAGAAGGCGCTGGAGGAGAAGCGGGTGACCCTGGAGGAGAGCCGCACCCTGATCCGCTCCTACGAGCAGGGGCTGTCGGGGTACACCTACCTCGAGGGCAGCGAGCAGGGGTAGGAGAGAAGGGAGAAGAAGACAGAGAATATGAACATGAACCGAGAATGAGGAATCATTCCCCGTTCGTGTTCCGGTTCGAAGAGATGAACCGCAGAGATCGCGGAGCGCGCAGAGATTCACAGAGAAGGCTCTCAGCGGATCTCTGCGATCTCAGCGCGCTCTGCGGTTGACTTGCTTCTTCGCGCTCGGGCTTGGTCGTCCGCTACCGCGCGGTGACCGCCTGTGGGCCCGCGATGGCGACCTCGGCCGGGGCCTGATCCACGAACCGCTCGAAGTTCTTGCGGAACATGTCGGCCAGCGATGCGGCCTTGCGGTCGTAGGCGTCGCGGTCGGACCACGTGGCCCGCGGGTCGAGGATCTCAGCCGGCACGCCGGGGCACGACACAGGCACAGCGAACCCGAAGATCGGGTCGGTGCGGGTCTTGGTGGCGCCGAGCTTACCGGTCAAGGCGGCCGTCAGCAGCGCCCGCGAGTAGTGGATTGGCATCCGGGAGCCGGTGCCGTAGGGACCGCCGCTCCAGCCGGTGTTCACCAGCCAGCAGGCGGTCCCGTGGGCGACCATCTTCTCGCCCAGCAGCTTGGCGTACTCGGCCGGGTGGAGCGGCATGAAGGGCGCGCCGAAGCAGGCCGAGAAGGTCGCCTTGGGCTCATCGACGCCGCGCTCGGTGCCGGCCACCTTCGCGGTGTAGCCGCTGATGAAGTGGTACATCGCCTGCTCGGTGGTGAGCCGGGCGATCGGCGGCAGCACGCCGAACGCGTCGCAGGTCAGCATGATGACGTTCTTGGGATGGCCGCCCCGCGAGTCCTCCACGGTGTTCGGGATGCTGCTGAGGGGGTACGAGGCCCGCGTGTTCTCGGTCAGGCTGGCGTCGTCGAGGTCCAGCGAGCGCGAGCCCTCCCGGAACACCACGTTCTCGAGGATCGTCCCGAACATGCGGGTGGTGTCGTAGATCTGCGGCTCCGCCTCGCGCGACAGCCGGATCACCTTGGCGTAGCAGCCGCCCTCGAAGTTGAACACGCCGCCGTCGCCCCAGCCGTGCTCGTCGTCGCCGATCAGCGCCCGGTCGGGGTCGGTGGAGAGGGTCGTCTTGCCGGTGCCCGAGAGGCCGAAGAACAGCGCGGTGTCCCCGTTGGCGCCCACGTTGGCCGAGCAGTGCATGCCCAGCACGCCCTCGAGGGGCAGCAGGTAGTTGAGGACGGTGAACACCGACTTCTTGATCTCGCCCGCGTAGCTGGTGCCGCCGATCAGGACCAGGCGCTGGCCGAAGTCGATGGCGACGAACACCTCGGAGCGGGTCTGGTCCATGTCCGGGTTGGCCTTGAGGCCCGGGGTGTGGACCAGTGCGAACTGGGGCGCGAACTCATCGAGGCTCGCCCCCTCAGCGGCGATGAACATGTTGTGGGCGAACAGGCTGTGCCAGGCCTGCTCGGTCACGACGCGGACGGGGAGCCGAAGCGTCGGGTCGGCGCCCGCGTAGCAGTCCTGCACGTAGACCTCGCGCCCCTGGAGGTACGCCTGCTGGCGCGCCAGCAGGCGGTCGAAGGCCTCGCGCGTCATGCGGCGGCACTCGCCGCCGTCCCACCACACCCGCCCCTCCGTCTCGGCGTCCGCCACCACGAACTTGTCCTTGGGCGAGCGGCCGGTGTAGACGCCGGTGCGGGTGACGAAGGGGCCCTGCTCGGCGAGGTGACCTTCGCCCTTGCAGATCGCCGCCTCGTACAGGTGGGCGGGGCTGCAGCCGTAATGGACGGCGCCGAGGTGGGACAGGTGACGGTCGCTGCCGAGATCGATCTTCACGGGGACCTCCCGGGGGATACGGGGCTGGCACGGTACGCGACGCTTACGGTCGTGGCAAGCATCCCCGCCTGGCCGGGAGGCTGCCGGAGGCGCCGCCGTGGGGCGGTCCGTTCGCACATGCCGGGCCAGCATCTTCCCACGGCCCGACAGGGGCGACCCGGCCCGTGGCGCGCGGCGCACGCCCGCGAGAAGTCCCGGCGCGCTGGGAGGGCGAACGCGGGGAGCCGAGGCCGTCGCTGAAGCGACGGGCTCGGTCGCCGGGACAGGTGGGGTCGTCGTCGAGGTGCCCCCGTCCCGCCGGGTCATCGAGGGCCCCCGTGGTCGGCGCCGCACCCGACCCGGGCCTCGGTGGCCCTCGCTTTGCGCGTCGGCGGGCCCAGGAGGCGTCGTGGCATCACCGCGAGGACGACTGCGGGTGGGGACCTCGGGCTACCACTACGACCACTGGCGCGGGCGGTTCTACCCCCCCGAGCTGCCCCAGCGGGCGTGGTTCGAGCACTACGCGCGGACCTTCGACACGCTCGAGATCAACAACACCTTCTACCGGCTCCCCGAGGGGGAGACCTTCGCGGAGTGGGGGCGCCGCGCGCCCGCCGGCTTCCTGTACGCGGTCAAGATGAGCCGGTTCGCGACCCACCTCAAGAAGCTCTCGGACCCCGGTGAGCCGCTGCGTCGCTTCCTCGACCGCGCCCGGCGGCTGCGCGAGCACCTCGGCCCGATCCTGGTGCAGCTCCCGCCCCGCTGGCAGCCCGACCTGCCGCGCCTGCGCGCCTTCCTGGCCGCAGCCGGACGGCGCGAGCGATGGGCGGTCGAGGTGCGGGATCCGCGCTGGTTGAGCGTCGCCACCTACGACGCCCTGGGCGAGGCGGGGGCGGCGCTCGTCATCCACGACATGCTGCCCCGCCACCCGCAGGTGCGCACGGCGGACTTCGTGTATCTGCGGTTCCACGGGCAGCGCTACCAGGGCACCTACCCCCACCAGGCCCTGACGGCCTGGGCCCGGCGGATCGCCGGTTGGCTGGACGAGGGGACCGACGTCTACACCTACTTCAACAACGACGACAGAGCGTACGCGGTCTACGACGCGCTGGACCTGCTCCGCTACGTGGAGCACGCCCTCGCGCCGGTGTAGCGGCCTCGCGGACCCGCGGCGCTCGGAGGAAGACGAACAATGACCAGGAGCCGAAAGGTCGCCGCGTCTCAGGCGCTGCTGGGGGCCGCCCTCGGCCTGACCGCGGGCTGCGCCACCAACCCCGCCACCGGCGAACGCGAGCTGATGTTCGTCAGCGAGGGCCAGGAGCGCGACCTGGGCGCCCAGGCGGACCAGCAGATCGTGGCGCAGCTCGGCGTCCTGCCGGAGGACTTGGAGGTGGTGCAGTACGTGCAGCGCGTCGGGCAGCGGGTGGCGAAGGAGAGCGAGTCGCCCCACGACTTCACGATCCGCGTCATCGACGACCCGGTGATCAACGCCTTCGCCTTGCCGGGCGGCTTCGTGTACGTGACGCGCGGGATCCTCGGCCACCTGCCGAACGAGGCCGCCCTCGCCAGCGTGCTCGGCCACGAGGCGGGGCACGTGGCGGCCCGCCACAGCTCGCAGCGCATGACCCAGGCGATCCTCGCCAACGTGGGGGTCATCGGGATCCAGATCCTGGGCGGCGGCGCCCTGGGCGGGTTGTCGGGCACGGCGGCCCAGCTGCTGCTGCTCAAGTTCAGCCGCGACGACGAACGCGAGGCGGACCTGCTGGGCATCCGCTACGCCACCAAGGCGAACTACGACGCCAGCCAGATGGCGCAGTTCTTCGCCATGCTGGAGCGGCAGGAGGCGCAGGCGCCCTCACGCCTGCCCAGCTGGGCCAGCACGCACCCCGACCCGGGCGAGCGGCGTGAGACCGTGCTCGAGCTGGCGCAGGAGGCGAAGCGGCGCCAGGAGGGGCCGTTCGAGGTGGGCCGCGAGGAGTACCTGCAGGCGATCGACGGCCTGGTGTACGGCAACGATCCTCGCCAGGGCTACGTGCGCGAGGGGAGCTTCGTCCACCCCGAGCTGGCGCTGCGGTTCCCGATCCCGCGCCAGTGGCAGGTCGAGAACACCTCCTCGCACGTCGCCCTCAGCTCGCCGCAGGGCGACGCGGCGGTGGTGATGCAGCTCGCCCGCGAGACCTCGCCCGAGGCGGCGGCGCGCGAGTTCGCCTCGCAGGAGGGGGTGGAGGTGCGCCAGCAGACGGCAGTCCAGGTGGCCGGCAGCCCGGCGGTGCGCCTCCAGTCGCGGCTCGCGGCCGAGCAGCCCCTGGAGGCGGTCTCCACGTTCCTCCCCTGGGCGGGCAAGACGCTGGTCTTCCACGGGGTGGCCGTGCCCGATGCCTTCGCGGCGGCCCGGTCGCACCTCCTGGCGCCGGTGGACGGGCTCCAGCGCGTGACCGACGCCGCGGCCCTGTCGGTGCAGCCGGTGGTGGTGCGCGCCGTCCGCGCCCAGCGGGCGGGTCCCTTCGCCGAGGTGGTGGCGGCCTACCCGATCCCGGCCGGCGCCGGGATCGACATGGACGGGCTGGCCCAGCTCAACGGGCTCGAGCCGGGCTCGCAGGTCGAGGTGGGCAGCACCGTCAAGGTGCTCGAGCGGCGTAAGACGACGCTCCCCGCCGGCACGCGCGACGCCGCGGCCTCGGGCGAGGAGGCGGCGGCGGGGACCTCGCTCCGCCGGGGCACGCGCCTCCGCTGACCGGGGCCCGCGCGCCCCGACGAGTCAGGAGCGCACGGCAGGGGCGTCCCGGCGGGCGGCGGGCGCGCTCGCGCGCGCGCCCGACGCGCGGGGCGGGGCGCGGGGCCGGGGACGCCCAGCTTTCGGCCCGGCGCGTGCTCTCGAGGAGCGGGCAGGGCAGGGGCGTCGGCGGGAGCGGGGGGCGCCGTCTTGTAGGGGCAGCCGGCATAAGTGTCAGGGCGACAGCTGGTTAGGCGCGGCGCTTCCCCCGGGGGGCGGGCCCCTCCTCCCCCGGCACTGGCGGCCTCGACGGCCGCTCGCCACCCTGCAGGAAGGGCCGGTCCGGCTGCCGAAGTGGCGTCCCGAGCTGCTTCGGACGTCGGGGAGCGCGGGAGCTAGGATGGTGGTCGGCGCGGGCACGCGCGTTGCGCTGCTGAGGGGTTCGCGACCGAGAGGCGACTGAGGCGGATGGCCATGGCCAACTGGAACTTCGAGGATTTCCTGCGTCGACTGGAGGCGCTCAAGGGGCTGGAGTCGCGGGGCGGGCGCGGCCCCCCCGGGCCAGGCCAGGGCGCGATCCTCGAGGACGTGGAGTTTCGCGTGGAGGACCTCGAGCCGATCGAGCGGATCCTGCGCGCCATGACGCAGGAAGAGCGGCTGCACCCCGATCTGCTGGAGGGGGAGCTGGGTCGTCAGCGACGCCAGCGGATCGCGGCCGACAGCGAGACCTCGATCGACGCCGTGGAGTCGCTGATCTGGCAGTTCCGCAACCTGTGCGAGATGCTGCAGGCCATGTCCCCCGAGGAGGTCACTCAGGAGCTGCTCGACAGCGCGCAGCCCCAGCTGGAGCCCTGGCAGACCTCCCCCGATGCCTGGAAGCACGGGGAGTCCCTGGAGCTGGTCCTGGAGGACGACGCCGAATCGGCCACGCGACGGGCCGAGGAAGACGAGATGGCCCGGATCCGCGAGCGGGTCGACCTGCTCCTGGCCAAGATCTCGGCGGGCGGCGGCCTGTTCGCGCTCACGCCGGCCGAGCGCACCTTCCTCGAGGACGCCAGCGCCCGCTTCCGCTCCACGCTGTAAGGGGAGCGTCGCTCACGTCGCGCTCGCGCTCGTGGTCGTGGTCGTGGTCGTGGTCGACCACGAGCGCGACGTCTCGAGCCCGGTCAGAACATCAATCGCCGACTCTGCCTAAGGCGCCTCGGCGTCCCTCCGCCTGGGGCGCAGCGCGAAGTAGCCGAGCACGCCCAGCACGAGCAGCGCGCCCGCGACGAGGCTGATGCCGCGGACGGCGGTGGTGCCCCACTCGCCCTTGGACTGGTCGATGAGCATGCCCGTGATCACGATCGCCACGCCGTTGAGGCCCTTGACCAGCAGGTTGAACACCCCGAAGTACACGCTGGTCACCTCCCCCTCGCGCTCCCGCGCGCAGGCGGTGATCGCCTCGCCCTCCAGGCCGAGCAGGACCGCCGCCATGGGGCCGCCGAGCCCGAACAGGATCGCCGCCGTGGTGAGGGGGGACCCGATGATCCCGCGGCCCAGGCCGGCCGTGCCGGCGTACACCACGCCCAGGCCGATCGACGCGACCACCACCGCCCGCTGCCAGCCCAGCCGCCGGCCGATCCAGGGCACGCCCAGGAACGAGACCAGCGCGACCAGGAGGAACGGCCCCAGGATCATGGCGAGGTCGCCCTCGGGGCGGTCGAGGAGGTCGGTCACGATGTAGACCGCTCCCGAGGTCATGACCGTGAAGGACATCTGCGAGCCGCAGAAGATCACCAGCACCGCCAGGAACCGGCGGTGGCGGAAGGCATCCAGCAGGCCCGCCAGCAGGGGCTGCGGGTCGTCCGAAGGCTCGACCGGCACCACACCCGGGGGGCGAGCGAAGATCGGCAAGATCATGAGCAGCGCCGCCGGCGCCGCGAAGGCGAGCGCCGCCGTGAGGTGCCCGTGCCTCTCGACCAGCTTGGGGCTGACGACGAAGCCCACCAGCGTCGCCACCATCAGCGCCGCGCCGAGCAGGTTCGAGAGCGCCCGCCGTACGTTGCCGTCGCCCTCCGAGTAATCGTCGACGAGGCTCCAGTAAGGGATGGCGTAGAAGGTGTAGCCGACGAAGAACAGGAACATGCCTGCGGTCAGGAGCGTCCAGCGGACCTCCGGCGCCATGCCGGCGCTGGGGGAGAACACCAGCGCCAGGCCGATCGGCGGCAGGAGGAACGAGACCCACAGCAGGCTCTGCCGCTCGCGCCCGCGGCGGACCCAGGCGTCGCTCAGCACCCCGGCGACGGGGTCGGTCACACCGTCGAACAGGCGGAACGCCAGGAGCAGGCTCCCCGCCGCAGTGGCGGAGAACAGCGCCACGGCCGCGCCGTCCGGCCCCGCGCCTCCGCCCTTGTCGGCGAAGTGGAGCAGCCACTGAAAGAAGAACCGGGCCAGGCCCATCATGCCGAGCTGGCCGCAGCCGTAGAGGAGGTACCGAGTCGCGTTCATCGGGCGAGAGGATACCTCAGGTCCCTCCCCGCCCGATGCGCGTCGAATTCTTCAACAGGGGCCCAGCGGGTGGTGCGCGGCGACCCCCCCCTCTCCTAGACTGAGCGCAGGCAGTGGGGGCACGGGAACCGCCTATGGAACGACCGCCGCGAATCCTGGTCGTCGACGATGAACCTTTCATTCGCGAGCTGATCCAGGAGACCCTGTCGCCGCTCCCGTACGCGATCGAGCTGGTGGGCGACGGCCCGGCCGCCCTGTCGGCTGCGGCCGCAGGGCGGATCGACCTGGTGCTGCTCGACGTGCGCCTGGGCGGCGAGCTCGACGGGATCGAGGTGTGCCGCCGTCTGGTCGGCAGCCAGGACCCTCCTCCCACCGTGATCTTCCTGACGGGCCTCGCGAGCGAAGGCGACGCCGAGGCGGCGCGGCAGGCCGGCGGCGCCGCCTACCTGACCAAGCCGTTCAGCCCGCTGGAGCTCCTGGAGCGGGTGGAGGAGGCGCTGGCCCGATGACGAGCGTCACCTCCGACCAGCAAGTCCTCCGCTACGCCTCGGACCTGGCCCGGCTGTACGCCCGCGCCTCGGGCGACCGGCGGCGGCTCCAGGGTCTGGAGCGGGCCCTGGCGCGGGTCCAGCAGGCGAGCCTGGCGCTGGCGCGCGCGCTGTCGCCCGAGGCCGCCGCCGAGCGGCTGGCGGAGGCAGGCGGGGCCCTGCTGGGCCTCCCGGCGGTGGCCGTCTATCAGCGGCGCGATGGGCGCCTCGAGCTCGCCGGCGCCTGCCCTGCGGACCAGGACTGGCCGCGGGTCGCGCCGATAGGCCCCGAGCGGCTGGAGCGGCTGACCGAGGTCGCCGAGGAGCGGACCGGCGAGCCGTGGCGGCGCCTGGCGCGCGACCAGGAGGTGGTGGTGGCGGTCCCCCTCCCGGGACGGCGCCGCTCCGCAGGGCTCATGGTCGCGCCAGGGCGCCTCCCCGAGCGGTTCCGAGGCGCCGAGTCGACCGAGGCCGCCCTGCTCACGCTGCTCGCTGCCCACGGCGGGGCCACCCTCGAGAACCAGCAGGTCGAGGAGCGCCGCACCCGGACCATGCGGCGCCCGCTCGCGCCTCCCCCGGGCGCCGGCGCGCGGGCGCAACCGGCTGACTCGCTCCTGGGGACCAGCCCCGCCATGGAGGAGGTCCGCCGGCTGGTCGATCGGCTGGCGCGCGTCGACTCCACCATCCTGCTCCAGGGCGAGACCGGCACGGGCAAGAGCCTGGTGGCCAAGGCGTTGCACGACCGCAGCGCCCGGGCCTCGGGCCCCTTCGTCACCCTCAACTGCGGAGCGATCCCCGAGGCCCTGGTCGAGTCGGAGCTGTTCGGACACGAGGCGGGCGCCTTCACCGGCGCCGATCGCCTCCATCGGGGCAGGGTGGAGCAGGCTCAGCGAGGGACCCTGTTCCTCGACGAGGTGGGGGAGCTGCCCGCGGCGGTGCAGGCGAAGCTGCTCACCTTCCTGGAGGAGCGCCGCTTCATGCGCGTGGGCGGCGAGCGGGAGCAGGAGTCCGACGTCCGGGTGGTGTCGGCCTCGAACCGCGACCTCGAGGCCGCGGCCGTCGACCGCTCCTTTCGCAGCGACCTCCTGTACCGCCTCAACGTGTTCACCCTGCACTTGCCGCCGCTGCGCGAGCGAGGCGGGGACGTGGTCGAGCTGGCGGAGAGCCTGGCGGCCGACGTCGCGCAGCGGTACGGGCTGCCGCTCCCCCGGTTCTCGATCGAGAGCCAGGCGCGGCTGCGGGCCTACGGCTGGCCGGGCAACGTGCGCGAGCTGCGCAACGTGGTGGAGAAGGCGGTGATCCTGGCGGACGCCGAGGTGATCCCGCCCGAGCTCCTGCCGGAGCCGAGCGGCGGCGCGGCCGTCAGCGTCGCGCCCCCGGAGGCCCCCTCCCCCGTCCCCGACCCCGGCCCCGACCTCAGCTTCGCCGAGGCCAAGGCGCGCATGATCAGCGAGTGGGAGGTGGGCTACCTCGAGGCGCTGCTGCGGGCCACGTCCGGGAACGTGACGGCGGCGGCGCGCCTGGCGCAGCTCGACAAGACCAACCTGCGGCGGAAGCTGAAGAAGTACGACGTCGACGTCGACGCGCTCCGGAGCCGAGGCAGCTAGCTCCAATGCCGCTGCGTAGGCGAAACAGTTCAGCGGCTGAGCATCGTCTCAGCAGAGATGGATGAGCGAGGAACGCAGGAAAGCAGGAGAAGGGGAGCTCCTTCCCTAGTTTCCTGCGTTCCTCGCTCCCCTTGCTCTCTGTCCCAACGGGTCAGACGCTCGCGCTTCGTGTGAGCTGAGGCTCTCGGGCGAGCAGCCGCTCTACGGTCCGCACCAGCTCGCTCGGTCGCAGCGGCTTGCGCAGCACAACCGGCGGGGTCGCGCCGAGCTGCGCCTGGTACAGCGAGGCCGCCGCCGCGAGAGGGAGCGCGACGGCGAGGGCGAGGACGACCGCGGCCAGGACCGCATGGCGCCGCGTCATGAGCGGCCCGCCTTCATGGCCGCTCAGCCCGTGGCGCGGCAGCCAGCAGCGTCGCGGCGGGGCGACCCCGGCGCCCCCGCTCGACTTCGAGCGGAGACGCCGGAGCCGTCCGCAGGACGGGGGGGGTGAGGGGAGTCCGGGCCGCCGACGCGGCCACGGTGGGGGCGGTGGGGAGGCCCGCCACCCTTGGAGCCGTGACGCTGCGTCCGCTCAGCAGGCCGACCAGGCGGAGGCGCCGGTCCAGGACGGGCGAGCCCGAGTCGCCGGGGCGCAGGTCGGGCGCGGCCGAGACCGGCGCACGGCCGCGCGCCGTCTCGATCCAGGCCGGCGCCGCGCCGGGCGCCGCGGCGTGGACGTGGCCGGCGGAGAAGCCGGCGAATCCGAACAGCGCGCCGGCCCAGCCCGCGTCGGTCGACAGCTCGAGGAGCAGCAGGTCCTCGGGCGAGCTGGGCAGCCGGTCGACGACCCGCGCCTCCACCCAGGCGCCCGAGCGGCTCACGTCGACCCAGACCGCCTCGGCGTCGCCCACCACGTGCGCGACCGTCAGCACACGATCGGGGGCGACCACCGCGCCGCGTCCAGCCCGCTCCCCGGCGCGGATCCTCACCGCGGCGCCGCCCGGCGCGTCCGAGCCGCCGAAGCGGGCGACGCCGGCCGCCTCCAGGCTCCGCTCGAAGGCGTCGAGCTGCGCGCAGCCGGCGGTGAGGAAGGTGGACGCCAACAGGAGGACGAGCGGCAGGTGCTGTGCGTTCATGCCCGGCACCGAGCAAGGAGCGGGCCGGCGTCGCGAGGTCGCTGGTGCGGGCAGTTGAATCGTGAGCCGGGGGCTCTCCGACCCCTGGGTGAAGGGGCTCCCGGGGTGGGGCCGCCCCGGCCGTGCGGCGGCGACGCTCACGCGCGACTCGCGATCAGGCGGGCCAAGGCCCGCGGCGAGACCGGGAGCTCACACGCCACCGCGCCCGCCGCGGCCAGGAGAGGGGGGAGCGGCGCGCCGGCCTCGGTCAAGGCCACCACCTGCGGCGCGCCCTCGGCTGGCGAGACGACGGGCAGCGCGGTCGATGCGCTGGCGGTGACGATCAGCAGGCCCACCTGCGCGGCGCCGAGGGGGTCGGCCTGCGCCGCCTGGACCGTGTAGCCGAGGCGCTCCAGGGTGGCGGTCACCACCCGCGCCTCGTGAGGGTCGGGCACCCGCACCGCCGCCGCGCCGCCGCCGGACGGCGCCGCGCTCGCGGGCTCACCGGCAGGGTGGGGCGGCCGGGCCGCCGCCGGCAGGAGGATCCGGGTCCGCTGCGGCGCCCCCGGGGAGGGCGTGGGCGCCGTCACCGCGCCCCCGCACGCCCGCACGGCCGCGTGCCCCGCCGCGAGCCCCAGCGCCAGCGGATCGAGCCACGCCTCCGCGCTGGAGGTGGCTGGGCCGGTGCGCTCCACAGCGATCTCGACGAGCTCTCCGGGGGGGAGCCCGAGCGCCTCGACCAGGTCGGGCTCGTCGAGGTCGCGCCCCACGAGGGCCAGGGAGGTCGCGCCGCTCAGGCAGCCGAGGTCGAGCAGGGCCCGCTGCAGGCGGTCGCCGTCGACGCGGGCCCAGCGACGCGTCGCTCGCCAGTGAACGCGGCAGGGTCGGCTGTCGGCCAGCAGGCGCGCCAGGAGGCGCTCGGTCTCGAGCAGCAACCCGCGCAGGTCGACGTCCTCGTGTTCGGGCGCGGCGCGGCGCTCGCCCGAGCCCTGCAGCCGCTCCACCTGCGCGCGGAGCCGCTGGAGATCGCTCGCCCGCGCGTCGACGTGGGCGTCCAGCTGCGCCGCCAGCCGGACCGCGGCGGCGCGGGCGGCGGCATGGGCGAGGGGCAGCTTCAGCTCGTCCTCCAGGGCGCGCGCCCGGGAGAGGTCCTCCGCCACCAGCGTGATCGTCCGCTCGCCCGCGGGGGTGCCCGGGAGCGGGGTGTAGCGGCACCGGGCCCACACCTCGGCGCCGTCCGGGCGCACGAAGCGCCGCACCAGCGGGGGCGTCGCGGCGCCCCCCGCCGCTGCGCGCAGCCGCACCCGCTCGGCCGCGACGTCCGCCGGGTGCGACAGGCCGGCGAGGGCGACGCCCGCGCGCAGGCGGTCTCGCTCGCGCCCCACCAGCTGGGCGAAGGCGTCGTTGGCGTCCAGGAGGCGCCCGTCGTCGGCGACCTGCGCCACCGGGACCGGCGCCGCGGCGATCGACAGGTCCGCCCGCTGGAGCTGCTCCATGCGGCGGCGGAGGCGCGCCTCGCCGGCCCGGCTCACCGCGGCGGTCAGGTCGGCCCGGCGGAGCCGCCGCGAGACGACCCGGGCCAGCCGCTCCACGGGCCGCGCCAGCGGCTCGGCAGGGCGGGCGTCACCTGCCTCCTCGAGCGATGAGGCGAGCCGCTCCACGTCGCGCAGCGCGTAGCGCGACAGGAGCAGGCCGGCCAGCAGGTAGGCCAGCCCCGCCAGGGCGGCGG
>JAWLGW010000048.1:0-14591 GCA_041690735.1 Planctomycetota bacterium | reverse complement strand
GGCGGGCCGCGGAGGGTGACCATGCTGTTGGCGAGCGCTTCCCCCGAGCTGGCGGCGGTCACCGTCGTAGTGCTGGTCCTGCTCGTGGCCTCACTCCTCGCCATGCTGCCGCGGCGCCGGCTGCGGCTCCCGTTCACCGTCGCGGTCATGCTGGCGGGCTTCCTGCTCGGGGCGCTGATACGCGCCGCGAGCGACGGCGCGGCGCAGCCGGCCCACCCCGGCGTACTGGCCGACCTCGCCCACCTCCTCGACGTGGGCGGCAGCCTCTCCCCGGCCCTGATCCTGTTCGTGCTCCTCCCGCCGCTGGTGTTCGAGTCGGCGTACGCGCTCGACGCCCGGCTGCTGCTCAAGAACCTGGCGCCGATCGCCCTCCTGGCAGCGCCCGTGCTGCTGCTCTCCACCGCGATCACCGGCGCCGTCGTGGTCGCCGCCGGCGGGCGCGAGCACGGGCTGGACTGGACGGCGGCCCTGCTGTTCGGCGCCCTCATCTCGGCGACCGACCCGGTGGCCGTGGTGGCGCTGTTCAAGGACCTCGGCGCCCCCAAGCGCCTGGGGATCCTGGTGGAGGGCGAGAGCCTGTTCAACGACGGCACCGCCATCGTGGTGTTCAACATCCTGCTGGCCCTGCTCGTCGCCGGGGGCGGGAGCACGCTCTCGAGCAGCGCGCTCCACGGGCTGGGCCAGTTCGTGGTGGTGGCGGCCGGCGGGATCGGCGCCGGCGTGGCGCTGGCGCTCGGCACCTTCACCCTGATCGGGCGCGTCGTCTCGGACGAGCGGGTGGAGATCTCGCTGTCGGTGGTGCTGGCCTACGCCTCGTTCGTGGTGGCCGAGCACTTCTTGCACGTCTCGGGCGTCATGGCGACGGTCTCGGCTGGACTGATCGCAGGCTCTCACGGCAAGACCAAGGTCTCGCCCTCGGTGCAGGAGTTCATGCACAGCTTCTGGGAGTACATGGCCTTCGCCATGAACTCGCTGATCTTCTTCTTCGTAGGGCTGGTGATCGCCCGGCAGGTCTCGTGGACCGACGTCGCCATGCGCGCCGACCTGATCGCCGCCACCGTGGCCGTGGTGATCGGCGCCCGCGCCCTCGGGGTGTACGGCTCCGTCCCGCTGCTGCGCCGCTGGGTGGAGGCGATCGACCTGCGCTACCAGACCGTCATGTGGTGGGGCGGCTTGCGCGGCGCGGTGTCGCTGGCGCTAGCGCTGACCGTGTTCGCCCACCCAGGCGTACCCGAGACCACCCGCACCACCGTCCTCGTGCTGGCGGCGGCGGTGGTGGTGTTCACCCTGCTGGTCAACGCCCTCACCATGCAGCCGCTGATCGTCCACATGGGCCTCGACCGCCCCTCGCCGGTGGATCGCTTCGCCCGCGCCTTCGCCGAGCGAGAGCGCGTGGACGTCGCGGACGCGGTCCTGCGCCGCCTCGAGCGGGAGGGGGCGGTGCTGCCGAGCGTGCTGGACGGTCAGCGCGAGCAGCTGGCGAGGCGGCGGGGCGAGGCCGAGCAGACCCTGCACGCGCTCGCGAGCGAAGTCCGGGCGACGCCAGCCCTGAGCGAGGCGGTCGCGGCGCGCGTCGCGCTCTCGGTGGAGAAGCGCGAGGTCCTGCGGCGGTTCGGTGAGGGCGAGCTGACCGAGGGCGCGACGCGGGCGCTCCTCCACTCGGCGGACCACCTGCTCGACCAGGTCAAGCTCGGCCTCGACCTGCCGGGCGAGCGCGTGGTCCGCCCCGGCGCCGCGCGGCTGGAGTCGCGCCTGCTCGGCGCGTGCGAGCCGCTGCCGGTGCTCGGCCGCCTCGCCCGCCTCCTCCGTGCTCGCCGGCTGGAAGAGGACGTCGAGGCGACCCGCGGCCTGTACCTGGTGGCCCGAGCCGTCGGCCGGACCCTCACCGAGATCGAAGAGCGAGACGCCATCCCGCGCGAGGCCCTGGCCCGCGTGCAGACCGTGTACGCGACCTGGATGTTCCGCGCCCAGGGACGCCTGCAGCGGCTGACCGGCGAGTTCCCCGAATACGCCCGCTGCTCACAGGAGCGGCTGGCCGAGCTGCAGACCCTGCGGGCCGAGGCCAAGGCCCTGCACCACCTGACCGAGGCCGGCCTGGTCACCGACAAGGCGCGGGCCGAGGTGGAGCGCGAGCTGCACGAGCGCGAGGCGGCGCTGCAGCAGGAGCGAGCGGGGGCGATCGAGCTCGACCCGCTGACGCTGCTCCGCAGCGTGCCGGCGTTCGCCGACGCCGACGAAGACGTGCTGCGGGCGCTGGCGGACCGGCTGGTCTCGCGGACCTTCCTCGAGGGCGAGGTGGTGGTCGAGGAGGGGGCCCCCGGCGCCTCCATGTTCCTCATCGCGCGCGGCGCAGTGGGCGTGTTCACCCACGACGAGCAGGGCCAGGAGGTGGCGCTGTCGACGCTCGACGCAGGCGGGTTCTTCGGCGAGATCGCCGCCCTCCTGGGCGGCACTCGGCGCGCCTCGGTGCGGGCGGTGACGCCGGTCAACCTGCTGGAGCTCGACCGCGAGGCGCTGCAGGCGGTGCTGGAAGAGGAGCCCGAGCTGGCCCGCCGGGTGCGCGCCTCGATCTACCCGCGCGCCGTGGGTCGCGCCCTGGTCGACTGCCCCGGCCTGGCGCCGCTCGGGCCTGACGAGCGCACGGACCTGGCGCACCAGCTGGAGGTCGAGCGATACGCCGACGGAGCGACGGTGCAGCCTGCCGGCGAGCCGCACCGGCTGCGATACGTATGCGAGGGTCGCGTGCGGGTGGGCGAGGAGGTGAAGGGCGAGGGCGAGGTGCTGGGGGCCGAGGCCTTCACCGGTCAGCCGGCGAGCGTCGAGGCCGTGGCCGAGGGCGAGGTGCGCCTGCTGGCCGTCCCCCCCGCCGCCCTGGAGACGTTCCGCGGCCGCTTCCCCGCCACCCACGACGCCTGCGCCCGGGCGGTGAGCGAGACCGCGGGGCGACGCGCCTAGCGCGCGCCCAGGCCGTCGTCGCGCAGGCGCTCGGGCAGGAGCGCGGTGCGGATCGCGGCCCGGACCTCCCCCTCGCTCATTCGCCCGCTGGCCACCGCGCGGGTGGCGGCGCCGCGGGCGTGGAGCCAGGCCAGGTGGGGCGGCGCGCCGGCCGCCTCGGCGGCGCGCGCTGCGCTCTCGGCGCAGGCGGCGAGGTCGGGGTGCTCGGTGCCGAGGGCGCGGTCCGCCGCGGCCCAGGCGCGGCGCGCGGCGCGCTGGGCCTCCTGCGCCCGGGCGGGCGCGGGGAGCGCGCACCAGATCGCGGCGGCGGTCATGGCGGCTCGAGGGCGTCCGTCCTCGGGGAACGTCCGCAGCCACCACGACTCGACGGCCGCCGCCGCCGCGAGGCCGGCGGCTACCGCCAGCCGCGCGCCGCCGAAGCGGGACAGGCCCTTGACCCAGCTGCGCAGCTCGCTGGGCGGCGCCGGTCCGTCGGCGGCCAGGGCGGCGCCGGCGTCGTCGAGGTAAGCGGCCAGGGTGAGGTCGGCGACGTCGAGGTCGCCGGACCGCAGTCGCTCGCGCAGCCACCGGGCGCGCTCCACGGGGTCGCCCTGCGCAGCGCACCGCTCGAAGCGTCGCAGACGCTGGTCGGACATACCTCCAGCGTACCGCCGCGCTGCAGGACCCCTCGTACGAGGGGCCGGCTGGGGGTGCAGCGCGTGTTCGCTGAGCCTTGACATCCCTTTACGGCCGCTTGAGCGAGCTCTCCCATAACGACGTGGTGCGCCAGGCGCGCGGCGCCGGCGTACGGGAGGAGGGACATGCGAGGCGAGGGGAAGCGCACCCGGCGGCGGGGATCGTTCGCCGCCCTGGCGCTGCGCGTCGGCGCGATCACCCCCGAGGAGCTGCGACGGGCGCGCTCCGTTCAGCGCCAAAAGGGCAGGACCCTGCAGGAGGTGCTGGTCGCGGAGGGGCTGCTCGCGCCGGCGCTCGCCACGTGGATCGCAGCCGCGGTGAGCCTGCGCCGCCGCTCCTGCTCCAGGTGCGGCCGAACGGTGGGGCGCTCGCGCGAGGTGGGCTGCCGCTGCCGCCGCGCTCCGGAACGGACGCGGGGTCGCCGGCTGGGCCGACGACCCCGAACGAGCGCGGCCGGAGACCGGCCGCTCGACGCCCGCTAGCGCCGCAGGCTACTCCTCCTCCTTCTTCTTGGCGGGCGCCTTCTTCTTGGCGGGCGCCGGCGTCTTCTTCTCGCCGCCCTTGCCGCCCTTCTTGCCGCCCTTGCCGGCGGCCTTCTTGGTGGCGGGCTTCTGGGTCTTGGTCTTGGGGGTCGGGGTCTTCTTCTGCTTCGCGGCCATGGCAGCCTCCTGGTCGTCGCGTCGGCCTCACCTGAGGCACCTGTCGACGCCGCTGGGCGCTGAGCAGCGGGCGTGCCATGGCGAGGGCCGCGGCGCCGCCCGAGCCGCGGCGCGCCAACTGCTGACCGCGCAAGCCTCGAGCACGGGGCGACGCGGGTTCGGCGCCGACGAGGCGGGCCCGCCGAGCGCGTTAACGTTCAGCGGCGGCGGGATCGCTCGCAACGACCGCGTTAACAGGCGCCTGCCTGGCGACCCCCTCGATCGCGGCGGCCAGTCGCTCGGGCACCTCCTCCTGCAGGAAGTGCCCGGCCGCCGTGCGGGTGACCGACGCCTGCGGCAGCGCCTCGACGTGCTTCTGCAGGGCGCGCCCCAGGATGGGATCGCGCTCGCCCCACACCAGCGCCGCCGGGCCGCGATAGGCCCGCACCCAGGCGTCGATCTCGCGCAAGGGACCCAGGCTGGGGTGGTCGTCGCCCACCGGCACCATGCGAGCCAGCCCCAGCGGGCCGGCCCGTCGCCACGGACGGCGGAGGGGCCACCTGTAGGCGCGCGCCACCCGACCCGAGATGGAGCGCCGGTCTCCCTGGGCCGTGCCCAGGGCGATCTGCGGAAAACCGACCCCCCGGAAGGCGAGGTCGCTCACCACCGGCAGGTGCGAGAAGCGGTGGAACCAGGTGCCGCGCGCGCGCGCCGGCAGCAGCACCGAGGTGTTGCCGAGGACCACCCCCGCCACCCCCACCGGCGCCCGCAGGGCGGTGCCGACGGACAGCGGCCCCCCCCAGTCCTGCCCGACCACGATCAGGTCGCGCTCCAGCGCCAGGGCGCCGATCCACTCCCCCAGCGACGCCAGGTGGCGATCGAGCCGGTGGTCGCGCGCCCGGGGGAGCTTGCTGGAGAGGCCGAAGCCGAGCAGGTCGGGGGCCAGGCAGCGGAACCGATCGAGGTCGAGGGCGCCGATCACCCGCCGCCACAGGTACGACCAGGTCGGGTTGCCGTGCACCAGCAGGACCGGCTGGGCGTCGCGGCGACCGCAGTCGAGGAAGTGGATCCGCCGGCCGGCGTCGGGGCCGGTCTCGAGCAGGTAGGCGCGGCGGCCGACCGGCAGCGTGCCGCGCAAGAACCGGGGGAGGGGCGGGGGATCGGTGAAGGGCATGGGCGGATGTTAACTCCGCGCCGCGAGCAACACGGCGCCCCCACGGGGAGCTGGCGTCAGGCAGAGCCGCGGCTGGTCCCCGTCGCGACGGCGCCCGCGATCAGGTGCGCGATCCGCAGCGGCTCGGGCACGGCGGCGTGCTCGACCGTGTCCCGCAGGACCTGCCGCGCTTGGGCGGGCGACAGGCCGGCCCGCTGGACCCACAGACCGGCGCAGGGCTCCATGGGGCCCGCCTTCTGCACCAGGGCCCACTTGCGGGCGCCGCCGGGGACCGACCGCAGCAGCGAGCGCTCGATCCGCGCCATGTCGGGCTGACGCCGGGCGACGACCAGGACCGGGAGGCCGAGGCGCCGGTGGAGGGCGTGGATGTCGACCACGTTCCAGCCGCCGACGGCGATGCCGCCCAGCAGCACCATCCGCTCGTTGAAGGGCGACCCCTCCACCAGGCGGGCGATCCGCTCGGTGGCGTTGCGCCCGTCCCGCCGGGCGCGCCCGAGCACGATCCCGTCCAGGCGGCGCTGCGTGAACACGGCGCCGGCCAAGACCACGTCGCCGCGGTGGTCGCGGGGGAAGGGGCCGTCGTCGACCCCGATGAAGTTGGCGTAGGGGCGGCTCATGGCTTCCTTGCCCTCGTACGGCGGCACCTGGTCCGAGGCGAGCACGGGCACGGGAGGCTGTCGCAAAATGCGAGGAGCGCCTCGCGAGGGGCGCCATTGAACACGGAACATCAACAGGGATATCAATGAGAACAGCGAACGGCTCGTCCTCCGAGACCTAACTGCGTTTCCTGCAGCGGAGCCATTCTCTGTTTGCTGTTGATACTCCGTGTTCGATCTCTTCGGGCTACCGCGGCTGCCTCTTGCGACAGCCTCCCGGGCACAGGCACGGAGAGCATATACAGTGGAGGCATGAACCTCCCCTTGCGCGCGGTGGTGACGGCCGGCGGCACCAGCGAGCCCGTGGACGACGTGCGGGTGCTGACCAACCTCTCCACCGGCCGGTTCGGGGCGGCGATCGCCAACGCCCTGGTCGCCCGCGGGGTGGACGTGCTGCTCCTCGCCAGCCGGCGGGCCCTCGACAGCCGCTCGGTGGTCGTCGACCCCCGCGTGCGGCGGCGCGCCTTCGGGTCGTTCGCCGACCTGGCGCAGGCGCTCGAGGAGGCGGGGCGGCGAGAGCGACCCGACCTGGTGCTCATGGCCGCCGCGGTCTCGGACTACTCGCCGGTCCGGGCCGCGGGCAAGCTCTCCTCGGCGGACGCCGAGCGCAGCCTGCTCCTGGAGAAGAACCCCAAGCTCCTCGACCGCCTGCGCGAGTGGTGCGGAGAGGGCGCCACCCTGGTCGGCTTCAAGCTGCTGTCGGGGGTGGAGCGAGGAGAGCTGGAGCGGGTCGCGCGCGCGCAGCTCGTCCGGGCCGGGCTCGACGTGTGCGTGGCGAACGACCTGGCCGACCTGCGCGACGGGCGTCACCCGGTGCTGGTGGTGGAGCAGGAGCGGACGCGGCCGCTCACGGGGCCTCGGGGCGAGGTGGCGGACGCCCTGGCCGGCCTGTTGGTGGAGCGCGCCCTCGGGTCTGGCTCCCTGGGCGCGCGCCCCCCGGAGGTGGCGCCAGCGCCCCCGCTGCCCGAGGCGGGGGCGGCGGTGGCCGCCGCGCTCGGGCAGGCGCCGCCCCCGCCGCGACCCCTCCTGGCGGCGAACCTCTCCACCGAGGTGGCCTTCGTGCGCCTCCAGGCCACCGCTGCGCCGACGGCCCGGTCCCCGCTCGCGCCGCCGCCCGGGAGCGCCGCCGAGGCGGAGGCGGTGCTGGACGCCCTGCGCGGCGCGGCCCGATCCGGACGCTACGCCGGCGCAGGCTTCGCGGCGGCGCTGGGGGACGGGTCGCTCCTGTGCGGGTGGACCGCCCGCCAGGCGCAGGCGCTGCCAGGCGAGTGGGCGGCGCTGCGGCAGCGGGCCCAGGCGACGGGGCTCGACCCGGAGGCCCTGCGCCCGGTGCTGAGCGGCCCCCTTCTGGTCGGCGCCGAGGCGGCCAGCGCCGGCGAGCGGCGGCTGGCGCTCACGCCCCTCGACCTCGACCGCCTCGACGCGCTGGCAGACCGGCTGGACGCGCAGGGCGAGCGGGTGCTCCTGCCTGCCGGCGAGACGCTGGCCCCCTGGCTCGAGCGCGGCTGGCGGCGCGAGGAGGGGCCGGCGGGCTGGAGCGCTCTGCTCCCCGCCAGCCGCCGCGACGACCTGCGGCCGGCGGTGTCGGTGGGGCTGCTCGACCCGATCGGCCGCCGGGTGCTGCTGGGTCGCCGCCTGGGCCCCCGGGCCACCGGCGCCTGGGCCTTCCCGGGCGGGCGGCAGGAGGAGGGCGAGGACCCGCTGGCGACCGCCGCCCGCGAGCTGCGCGAGGAGACGGGCCTCCGCCTCCCGCCCGGGCCTCCCGACGCGGTGGTGACGGTGGTCGCCGGCGCGGGCGAGGAGGCCTACCGGATCGTCCACCTGCGCTACACCGCGCTGCGGGCGGAGCCGCCCCGCCCGAGCGAGGAGCTGGAGGCACGGTGGGTCCCCCTGGAGGAGGCGCTCGACCTCGAGCCGCTCACGGCTGGGACCCGCCGCGTGCTGCGGGAGCTCCTGACGCCGCCGCCGGCCTGATCGTCAGGACCGTACGGGCGGGGCGAGGTTGGCGCGGAGGACGCGGCTCAGCTCGGCCCCCAGCACCGGCTTCACCAGGTGATCGGCGAAGCCGGCCAGGAGGCACCGCTCGCGGTCCTCCGGTTGGCCGTACCCGGTGACGGCGATCAGGGCGGGCGGCCGGGCGCGGGTGGCCAAGATCTCCTCGGCCAGCTCGTAGCCGCTCATGTCGGGGAGCCCGAGGTCCACCAGGAGCAGGTCCGGGCTCCAGGCGTCCAAGGCCTCCAGCGCGCGCCGGGGATGGTACACCGCGCGGGCCTGATGACCCGGCCACTCGCCGATCAGCTGCGCCAGGAGGTCCGCCGCAGCGGCGTTGTCGTCCACGATCAGCACCCGCCGCACCGCCGGCACGATCGCGCCCCCCTCTCCGGCCGGCTCGAGAGCGGTCGGAGCCGGCTCGGCGCCGGCCAGCAGCGGGAGGCGCACCAGGAACTCGCTGCCCCGGCCGCGACCGGCGCTGCGCGCCTCGATGGTGCCGCCGTGCAGCTCGACCAGGCGCTTCGCGATGGTGAGGCCGACCCCGAGGCCCTTCGCCCCGGCGAAGGGAGCGACCTGCTCGAACAGCAGGAACACTCGCGCCAGGTCCTCGGCCGACAGGCCGACGCCGGTGTCCCGCACGAGCAAGCACGCCTCGTCGCCCTCGCGCGACAGCGCCAGCTCGACCCGCCCCCCCGGCGGCGTGTACCTGGCGGCGTTCGACAGCAGGTTCACGAGCACCTGCTCGAGGCGCACGGGATCCGCGAACGCCTCGAGCCGGCGCGGCGGCTGCGTCACCACCAGCTTGTGCCCGCGCTCCTGCAGGAGGAGGCCGGCCACCTCGACCGAGCGCTCCACCACGCTGCGCAGATCGACGCGCTCCGGCCGGAGCTCGACCTTGCCCTGGGCGACCCGCGCCACGTCGACGAGGTCGTCGACCATGCGCGTGAGGTGGCGCACCTGGCGCCCCATGATCCCGAGGCACCGCTCCCTCGTGTGCGGGTCCTCGCCGCGCAACGAGAGCAGGTCGATGGCCGTCGTCAGCGGCGCCAGCGGGTTGCGGAGCTCGTGGCCGAGCATGGCCAGGAACTGATCCTTGCGGACGCTCTCCTCGGCGAGGGCGCGCTCCCGCCGCCTCCGCTCGACCAGGTCGTCGACGAGCGACACCAGCTCGCGCGCGGAGAACGGCTTGGCGAGGTACGCGGCGGCGCCCGCCTCGAGCCCCGCGACCCGCGCCTCGTCGCCCGCTCGCGCCGAGACGAGGACGACCGGCACGCGCTCGGTCTCCGCATCCGCCCGCAGGGCCGCGAGGAGTCGGAGGCCGTCGAGGCCGGGCATCATGATGTCGGCGACGACGCAGTCGGGGGGGGCGCGTCGCGCCGCCTCATAGGCAGCGACGCCGTCCGCCACCGCCTCCACCTCCCACAGCTGTCCCAGGATCGTGGCGACGTAGCGCCGCATGTCGGCGTTGTCGTCGGCGAGCAGGACCCGTCCGCGGCGCGGGGCGCTCGCCGGATCGGGCGCGCTGGCCTCCTCGCCGGCCACGCCCACCCACTGCGCTGCCTCCTCCACGAAGCTCCGGGCCATGCGACCCGGCGCGGGCGCCGCCGCCGCCGGGCCGATCCGCTCCTGCGGCAGGTGCGCCGTCCCTCGCAAGAGCTCGACCGTGAACGTGGAGCCGCGCCCGGGCTCGCTCGTCAAGGAGATCGTCCCGCCGTGCACCTCGACGAGCTCCCGGGCGAGCGCGAGGCCGATCCCGGTGCCCTCGGCCGACCGGCCCACCGCCCCACGCACGCGGCGGAAGCGCTCGAAGACGTGCCGCGCGTCCTCCGGCCCGATCCCGACGCCGGTGTCCTCGACGCTCAGCCGCACGCGCTCGCCGGCCGCGCGGAGGCGGACCGTGACGCGTCCCTCCAGGGTGTGCTTGAACGCGTTGGCGAGGAGGTTGCTGAGGATCTTCTCGTACGACTCCCGATCCACGAACACCGGCTCCGGCAAGGGATCGCAGTCGACCTCGAAGGCCAGCCCCGCGCGCTCGATCGTCGATCGAAACATGGAGGCCACGTCCTCGGTGAACGCAGCCAGGTCGCAGGGGGCGAAGGTGACGTCCAGCCACCCCGCCTCGATGCGCGAGAGGTCGAGGAGGGTGTCCACCAGCTTGAGGACGCGGCGCGCGCTGCGAAGCACCGTCTCCCGCTCGTGCGGGTCCAAGGGGCGCGACGGGTCGGCGTGCTCCAGGACGCCGAGGAGCAGGGTGAGCGGGGTGCGGAACTCGTGGCTCACGTTGGCGAAGAAGGCGCTCCTGAGCTCGTCGAGCTCCTGCAGGCGCTCGACGAGGCGCTCCCGCTCGCGCTCGCGCGCCGAGAGGCTGGCGTTCGCCTGCCGCAGCCGCTGGTTGACCTCCTCGACCTCCTTCGCCCGCACGAACAGCTCCGCCTCCATGCGGTGCCCCTCCTCCCTGAGGCGCACGAAGTCGGTGATGTCCTCGACCCGGTGGACGATGAACGCGACGCGGCCGTCGGCGTCGAGGACGGGGGCGTTCACCGGGCTCCAGAAGCGCTCCTCGAACCCTCCCCCCTGGGAGTCCGGGCGCGGGATGTCGTACTTGGTCACCAGCATGGTGTGCGAGCGGCGCTCGGCGAGGACGGTCTCGAGCGACTCGCGCAGCTTGGCGACGCCGCCGGCGGGCGCAGCGGGGTTCTCGGGGAAGACCTGGAAGATGTGCCGGCCGAGGATCGCCTCCCGGCGGGTCATGGTCGCCTCGAGATAGGACTCGCTGGCGGCGACGATCGTGAGGTCGGGGAGCAGGACGAGGTAGTGGCCCGGGAGGGCCTCGAAGACCTGCTGAAAATCCACGTCGCGCTCGACCATACCGACCTACGCCCCTGCGCGGCGCGCAGAGTCAAGGAACGAACGAGCGTAACACCGGGGCGCAAGGCCGATAGCCGCAGGACCGGGGCGCCCCCGGATCGCGGGCCCTTACTGCCGCCGCGCCCCCAGCGCCTGCCGCAGGTCGTCGCGCACCACCTCCAGCGACTCCAGACCGACCGAGAGGCGGATCAGCCCGTCGCCCACGCCGAGGCGCGCGCGCTCGGCGTCGCTCAACCCCGCGTGCGAGGTGGCGCGCGGGAGGCAGGCGGTGCTGTCGGTGCCGCCGAGGCTGGCGGCGCGGGAGATCACCTGCAGGGCGTCGACCACCCGGGTGGCGGCGTCGAGGCCGCCCTCCACCTCGAAGGCGATCATGGCGGGGGGGCGCAGGAGCTGGCGGGCGCGCGTCGCGTCGGGGCTGGTGGCGAGGGAGGGGTGGTGCACCGCCGCGACCCCGGGCTGCTCGACCAGCCAGGAGGCCAGGGCGGTGGCCGTGGCGCTGGCGCGGGCGACGCGCACCTCGAGGGTCTTGAGGCCGCGGTGGAGGAGGAAGGCCGGGTACGGGTCGAGGATCCCGCCGAGCATGCGGCGGGTCCGCTCCACCCGGCCCACGAAGGCGGCGTCCCCCGCCACGACCCCCGCCAGCAGGTCGTGGTGGCCGCCCAGGAACTTGCTCGCCGAGTGGACCTCCACATCGGCCCCCAGCGCCAGGGGCCGGAGGGCGGCCGGGCTGGCGAAGGTGGCGTCGACGATCAGCCGCGCGCCCACCCGCCGCGCCGCCGCCGCCAGGCGCTCGAGGTCGAGCAGGCGCACCAGGGGGTTGGTGGGCGTCTCGACCCACACGGCGCCGGCCCCTTGCGCCTCCTCCACCGCCCGCTCGATCCCGTCGAGGGGCAGCCAGGTGACCTCGATCCCCAGGCGCGGCAGGAGCTCGCGCGCCAGCCGCCGCGTCTCGCCGTACACCGCCTCGGCGCACAGGAGCCGGGGCCGGTCCTCCAGGGCGGTGATCAGGGTGGTCGACACGGCCGCCATGCCCGAGCCGAAGCACAGCGCTCGCTCGGCGCCCATGAGCGCCGCCAGGCGCTCCTCCACCGCCTCCACGGTGGGGTTCGACCACCGGCTGTAGAGGTGGTCGCCCCCCGCTAGCGCCCGCAGGTTGTCGGCGGTGTCCGCGAAGCGGTAGGTGCTCGAGGCGACGATCGGCGGGTTGACGGGTTCGCTCATGAAGGGGGCCGCCAGGGAGAGGGGGGGCGCTGT
Source organism: Planctomycetota bacterium (assembly GCA_041690735.1). GTDB lineage: Bacteria > Planctomycetota > J058 > J058 > J058 > JAWLGW01. Next base: position 2,379 of record JAWLGW010000048.1, on the reverse strand, counting down.
GAGCGCAGAGTCAGGTGAACAGGAACATGAGGAGGAGGGCGAGCGCCAGGGCGCCCGCGGTCAGCCCCGCGTCACGCCAGGCGGCCGCGTCGCTCGGCCCGGCGGAGGGCGGCGAGGGGACCCGCTCCAGCCCGCGGGCGAGGGCGGCTCCGGCGCGGGACAGCGCGCCGCGGGCGCGCGCGGCGCGGTCCGCCTCCCGGGCGGCGATCCGGCGCCCGAGGCCGAGGACTGGCTGCGCCAGGCGCCGCTGCGGCAGGAAGGGCTCCAGGGTGACCTCGAGGCGGAGCGCGCCGGCCCCGGGCACGACCGGCCGCTCACGCAGCGCGATCCCCAGGGCGAGGCCTGCGGCCACCAGGAGCAGCGACGCGGCCAGGAGGCTGACCTCGGGCGCGACGCCGGCCAGGCTCCACGCGGCCGAGTCCCCGACGCGGCTGGCGCCGGTGAGCAGCGACACCCCCCCTGCGGCCACCAGCCCGACCAGGCCCAGCGCAGCCGTCGCGGCGGGCGCCCCCGCCGCGAACGCGCCGCCTCGGCCCCCGAGCACACGCGCCACCCAGCGCACCAGGGCTGCCGCCAGGAGGGGGAGCGCGAGCGCCAGCGCGCCGACGGTCAGGAGCGGGGCGCCGCCGAGCCTCAGCGCTTCGTCGCCGGCGCGCGGCACGATCCAGGCGCCGTGCCAGGTGATCAGGGCCAGGGCCCCCCCCAGGAGCGCCACCGCCCCGCCGGGGAGCAGCCGCCCCGCGCCACCCAGCCGCGCGAGGGAGAGGGTCCCGGCCCGACGGCTGAGGGCGTCCGTCCCCGCCGCCAGCGCGCAGGAGCCGAGGACGCCGGCGGCCACGGCGACCCCGAGCACCGAAGCGCGGGGGAAGGCCAGGGCCAGCGCCAGCGCCGCCGCCGCCTGGCCGAAGACGACCCACCCCACGCCCTGGTCGAGCCGCTCCGCGGTGAGGGCGCGCGCGGCGGCGAAGGCCGCGGTCAGCCCGAACAGCGAGGCGACGACGCCGGTCAGGAGCGGCGCGTCCTCGGCCGCAGCGCCCGGCGGGGGCACCAGGAGCACCGCCGCCGGCGCCACGGCGCCCGCTGCCAGGGCGTGGGCGCTGGCCCAGTGGGCGGGAGGAGCGGGGGCGGCATGGAACGCCAGGAGGAGCGCCGCGCCGCCCAGGGCGAGGATCGCAGGCGCCCCCGGCGGGGCGAGCAGCGCGCCCGCGCCCACCAGCGCCGCTCCGGCGGCGATCAGCAGCAGCGTCCCGGCGCCGATCCGCAGCGGCGAGCCGTCGGCGCTGGGCGCCTGCGCCACCAGGAGCGCCGCCAGGACGCCCGCCCCCCAGGCCGCCGCCGCCAGACGCAGGTCGGCCAGCAGGCAGGCGGCCGCCAGCGCCGCCGCCCCCCCGAGCAGGGCGGGCGCCGCCACATCCGCCGCCCTCCCTGAGCCGAAGGTGAGGCTCCCCGCCAAGGCGGCCAGGATCACCAGCGCCAGACTCGAGGTGGCCGCCGGGTCGAGGTCCAGGTCGAGCCTGAGGCGCTCGGCGCCCCTCGGGCTGGAGGCCCAAGCGCCGCTGCGATCGATCGTGACCACCGCGCGCAGCTCCTCGCCGCTCACGACCCCGTCGCCGCCGACGTCGGCCCCCGCCAGGCTCGCCGGCAGCGGGCGCGCGCTCAGCTCCTCACCGGAGAGGGCGCCGTCCCGGTCCAGGTCGCGGGCCGCCAGCAGGCGCTCCACCTCCGCGGCCACGGCCGCCGGCGCGGGCGAGGGCGCGGCCACGCGCACCCGAGCCTGCCCTCCGGCCGGCGCGACGCCGTGGTGGAGCAGGAGCGCCGCGACCGCGGCGGCGACGAGCACCGCGGTGGCCAGACCCGCGGGCGGGCGGGCGACCCACCGGGCGAGCGAGTGCGCCGCCGCGCCGAGCAGCGGCAGCAGCACCGAGGTCACGGCGAGGAGGTCGAGGTCGATCAGGACCGTCTCCCGGACAGGACGTCCGCGTCGTGCGACGAGGGTAAACGGGGAAGCTGTCCGAGTGTAGCCGCGTTAGGGACCCCGTCCGTCGCCGTACGGCGGGGTACGGGCCTGTGGTAACGTTGCCCAGAGCGGAGCAAGTCAGCGTGAACGACGCGTCCCCCGACCGTCAGCATGGTCCACCGCCGACGGGGGAGGCCCCGACGGCCACGGCCGTGCCCAGAACCCCCGAGGCCCTGGCGCGCTACCTCGCCGACATGGGGCGGGCGCAGCGTAAGGTCGGCCTGGAGATCGAGCTGGGCCTGCTGCGGCGAGGCGACCTGCTGCCGGCGACCTACGAAGGGACCCCGGGCGTGCGGGCGCTCCTGGAGCGGCTGCAGCGGGTGGGTCCCTGGCCCGAGCCGGTGTACGAAGGGGAGCACCTC
>JAWLGW010000047.1:0-14642 GCA_041690735.1 Planctomycetota bacterium | reverse complement strand
CGCGGCCGGTCCCCCGGCGCCAGGCGCAGGCGCTCCGCCAGGAGCCGCGCGCGCGCCAGGTCGCCGGCCTCGACCGCCTGCTCCAGCAGCGCGCGCGCCGCCTGGCGCCCCGCCTCGCTGAACGGGTAGCTGGCGGCGAGCGCCGCCGGGGTCGGAGGTCGGTCGCTCCGCAGCGCGAGGGTCGCCGACTGCTGCTGCAGCTCGGCCAGCTGGCGGGCGGCGTCCCCTGTGAGCCCGCGCCCGCGCCGGACCAGCTCGGCCCACAGCCCGCGGTGGAGGCGGCCCACCGGGAGCTCCCCCGCGACCGGCACCAGCAGCCCCGCCAGCTCGGGCGCCCCCGCCACCCGGCGCAGGAGCGCGTGCAGCCGCGCCGCCCGCTCGCCGCCGTCCCCCTCGTCCAGGCGGTCCACCTCCGCCGCCAGGTCGGAGGGGCCCTTGCGCAGCTCGGGCAAGTAGACCTGCCGCTCCGCCGCCGCGGCCGGCCAGGCCGCGAGCAGCATCAGGACGGGCAGCAGCGCGCAGGCGCTTCGTCTCGACCGGCCGTCGCCCTCTCTCACAGCCAAGGCGCAGAGGCGCGCACCTGCGCCGGAGCGCTCTCGCGAGAGGCCGTCGCGCGACGGGTCCTCACCCGCTCTTCTTGACGTGCCCGTGCCCGTGCCCGGAAGGCTCTCGGGCACGGGCACGGGCACGGGCACGGGCACGACGGAGGCTCTGCGAGCGCCTCGGGGGCGAAGCCCCCGAGGCTGTCGCAAGACGGTAGGAGCGCCTTCCGAACGACTCGCAGAACACGGAATATCAACAGGGAACATCGCTGGGAACAGCGAACGGCTCGTCCTCTGAGACGTAGCTGCGGTGCCTCCAGCAGAGCCATTCCCTGTCCTCATTCTCTGTTTGCTGTTGATATTCCGTGTTCGATCTCCTCCGGCTACCGCGACTGCATCTTCCGGCAGCCTCCCCCCAGAGACCCCACTCTCCCTCACACCGCCATCCCGAGGCGCTCGAAGTATGGGTCCGGGACGCTGGGGTCGATCAGCGACCGGACCTGCTCGCGGTACAGGGTGCGCAGGTAGCGGTGCAGCGACAGGTTCGTGGGCCCGAATCGGTTGTCGTACATGTACTTCTCCAGCGCGAAGCCCATCTGGCCCGCGGTCTGGAAGCGGCGCTCCGGCTCCCGCTCCAGCGCCCGCTCCACGATCGCCGCCAGCTCCGGCGGGACGTCGCTCGCGACCTCCTCCAGGGGCGGGATGGTGCGGTGCACCACCTCCTCCAGCGTCACGATCGTGTCGTCACCGTCGAACAGCGGCTGCCCCGCCAGCAGCTCGTACAGGAGGATCCCGGCGCTGAACACGTCGGAGCGCTGGTCGGTGCGCTCGAAGCGGGCCTGCTCGGGGGACATGTAGCGCACCTTGCCGAGGAGCACCTCGCCCTCGAGGTCCATGGTGTGGGTCTTCGCCTTGGCGACGCCGAAGTCGGTGATCTTGACCACGCCGCCGAAGGTCATCATGACGTTGCCGGGGCTCACGTCCCGGTGCACGATCCCCAGCAGGTTGCCCTGGTCGTCGGACTTGGTGTGGGCGTACTCGAGGGCTCGGCACACGCGGGCGATCACGAAGGCCGCCAGGTCGGGCGGGATCGCCCGCTCCAGCTCGTGGTGGCGCAGGGAGAGGTCCTCGAGGGTGATCCCCTCGATGTACTCCAGGGACATGTAGTACATGCCCTCGGTGTTCCCCAGCTGGTAGATCTGGACGATGTTCTCGTGCACCAGGTCGGCGACCAGCATGGCCTCGCCGATGAACATCCGCACGAACTCGGGGTCGCTGGTCAGGTCCTGCAGGATCACCTTGAGCGCCACCCGCTTCTCGAACCCCTCGGCGCCGAGCTGGCAAGCCTCGTAGACGACCCCCATGCCGCCCCGCGCGATCTCACGGACGATGCGGTAGCGAACGGGGCCAGAGAGGAGCCACAGGGTGTCGTTCATGGCGGATGCATTGTAGACGGCCCCTGGGAGTTCGTATTCGGGCGAGGCAGGCGGCCGGCGACCGCCCGCGGCGGAGGCGGCCGCCCGCGCCGCGGCGTTGCCTCGCTGCCGCAGGCACGCTTACACTCTGACTCAGCCCCACGCGTCAGGAAGGCAGGAAGCTCATGAAGCCGGTGATGCACCGCCTCGGCCCGACCGCCGCCGCCCTGCTGGTGAGCCTCGGCCTCTCCACGGCCTGGGCGGCGCCGCACGGCACCGTCCTCATGAGGGACGGGCGCCGCTTCGACGACGTCGAGTACGAGGTCCGCGGCACCCGGGTGCGCGTGAAGACGAAGTACGGCGCGGCGACCTTCGACCTGGCCGACGTGCTGCGTCTGATCCCCATGGCGCCCAGCTCGGACGCTCCCTCGGTCGAGGAGGAGGAGGAGGAGGAGGAGGAGCGTGGGATCGACTGGCCGACCCGCTTCCGCCTCGAGGCCCCCGACGGCTGGGAGCTCACCGACCCCTCCGGCCCGCTGGTGCGGGCGGCCCTGCGCCACCAGGAGCAGGACGCGCTCCTCGAGGTGACGGTGCGCCCGGCCGTCGGCACGTGGGACCTCGCCGACCCCCGGGGCCGCCTGGCGCGCGAGGTGACCGACGGGATCTCGGCCGAGCAGGCGACCTTCTACCAGCGCGCCGGCCGCGGCCGATTCGGCGTCGCCGACTACCAGCACGACCGCGTGGTGCGGATCGACGGCCTCACCGTCACCGAGTACGGGGCCGGTCGCGCGCAGCGGAGCGTGAGCGAGCTGCGCTTCCACCGCTTCGGGCTGGAGTACGCCCTCACCCTCTCCCTGAGCAAGGAGACGGCGCAGAGCCTGCCCGCCGAGGCGCAGGAGGCGGCCTTCGCCGCCTTCTCGTTCCTGCCGCCGCTCGAGCGCACCGACCACACGTACAGCGACTTCGACCGGGGCTTCATGCTCCGCGTCCCCGGCGAAGGGTGGCAGCTGATCGACCGCCCCTTCGAGGAGCGCCGCCCGCTGCTCGCCCGCACCCGCGACGGCCGGGCGGAGGTGTCGGTGGTCGTGCTCGAGGGGAGCGACCCACGCCAGGCGGTGGAGAAGGACATCGCCGAGCGGCGCCGGCGCTCGCGCTATCTGGAGGGCGAGCGGATCGAGCGTTCGGAGCTGGACGGCGCCGACGTGGTCAAGTTCATGTTCGAGGACTTCCGCCCTGGCGGGCGCAAGAAGCTCCGCTATCAGGGCTTCGCGGCCCGCCTGCGGGGGAGCATCCTGCTGGTGACCGGGATCGCGCCGCTCAGCGACGAGGACGCCCGCAAGCTGCAGGGTGAGGTCGAGTCGATCCTCGCCAGCGTGCGCCTGCAGGACCTCGAGCACCTGAGCGCCCGCATGCGCCGGCAGAAGGACGCGCTGGCCTACGTCTCGGCCGGCGCGAACGCCATGAGCGGCCGCAAGAACGACGAGGCGGTCCAGAAGCTGGACCGGGCGATCGAGCTGTACCCCAACTACGCCCTGGCCTACTACCTGCGGGCGCAGGCGAAGAAGAACCTGCGGCAGTTCGACGCCTCCCGCGAGGACCTCACCCGCGCCGGCGAGCTGGCGCCGGGGCGCGGCTACGACGCTGAGCTGATCGCCACCGTGGCCGAGGAGGCGGCGGTCGAGCAGCGGCAGCGCAACTTCCGCCAGGCGGCCGAGCTGTGGATCCGGGCCTACCGGTCGAGCAAGAGCGCCCGGCACCTCACCGAGCTGTGCCGCTCCCTGGAGGGGTACGGCCGCGAGGCGAAGGGCGAGGCGCAGTACGAGCGGGCGCGGGAGCTCCAGACCCTCGCCAAGCCGGTCGAGACCGTCCCCAAGGTGGCCGAGACCCTGGCGAAGCTGTACGGCCACGCGGTCAACGAGCTGGCTCGGGCGAACCAGTTCCTCAAGGCCAAGCGGATCCTGGGTCTCCTGCGCCGCCTGGGCCGCGTCAACCGCAGCGAGCCGCTCGAGAAGGCGTACGAGCAGGTGAAGGAGCGGCTCAAGCAGGCCGAGGACCGAGCGAAGGGTCGCTGATGGGTGCAGTTGATCTGAGTCAAGCGTCCTGGAGTCAGGCAGCAGATAGCAGTTAGCAGTTAGCTGCTGACGCCACTCCGGAGGCGCCCTCCGGCCAGCGATCGGGACTCACCGCTAACCGCTGACCGCTGCCAGGGCCGTATCGGGTCACTCAGCTCAGCTGCACCCGTCGCTGAGGATCCGGTAGGCGACTCCGTCGGCGCGCGCCCAGGCGCGGGCCAAGGCCTCACGGGGGTAGGTGCGCCGCACGGGCTCACCCGCGCCCTCGTCCGCGGCCGGGTCGTGCACCACGACGTCCCCCTGCTCGGTGAAGCCCACCACCGCCAGCAGGTGCCCGTCCGTGCGCGGCAGGGGGCTCCCCGGCAGCTCGCCCTCCTCGTGGCGCTCGGAGATCACGGCCGGTCGCCCCGCCGCCAGCTCCGCCTCGAGCTGCGCCAGGGTCCAGCGCTCCACGGTGGCCTCGCAGCCGAGGGTGGCCGCGAAGGCGACGTTGAAGCTCCAGTTGCCGTAGATCCCGGCGCCGCGATCCTGCACCGCTCGGGCCACCTCGGCGGGGGGGCGCGGCCGGCCGTGGAAGGCGAGCAGCATGGCGAGGGCGGTGGGAGAGCAGCCCCGGGTCGGCAGGTCGCCCTCCAGGCCCCGCTGCGAGAGGGCCGGCAGGTCGAGCACCCCGCCGCGCCCGGTGAAGGGGGCGGCCGCGGGCAGGGTCCGGTCCGGGTCCCAGGCGATCAGCGCCAACCGCCGCAGGCGGGGCGTGCCGCCCAGCGTCCCCGACTCGAGCTCCAGGCGGACCTCGACCTCGCGCAGCGGGCGGGCGGACTCCAGCAGGTCCGCCGCCACCCGGGGCCGGACCGGGGGGTCGCCTGAAGGGTCGCCCTCAGGGCCGCGCTCGCTGCGCGGCAAGCCGTGGTCGGCGCCGTACACCCCGAGCGACAGCCAGGGGCCGCCGTCGCACCGCACGCACAGCCGCGCCCCGGCGCCCTCCGGCCAGGGCTCGGGGTTGAGGGAGGCGACCAGGCGACGAAAGGACGCCTGCGGCTCCAGCCTCCGGCGAAACACACCGCGCGACACGCCGGGGACCAGCTCCAGGCCGCGGGGCCCGACCAGGGTCCCCCGGTGCTCGCCCTCCCGCCAGTCGAGGCCGGTCACCTCCCACCGGCACGAGGCGTCGGGTGGCGTCGGCTCCGGCATGCCCGCCCCTCCCTGGTTCGATCGCGGCGTCCCGCCTATTCTGCCTGATCAGCGGCTGGCAGTTAGCGGTTAGCTGTCAGCCATGAGAAGCAGTGAGCGGCGCTCAACCTCTACCAGCTAACGGCCAACAGCTATGGATCGGCGAGCGATTGGAGCGGGGCTGGCCGCGGCGGCGGCCCTGGCGGCGGTGATCGCCGCGCTGCTGGGCGGCGAGCCCTCCGCGCCGTCCCCGAGCGTCCCGCCTCCGCCGCCCCCGCAGACCGCTCCTCCCCGCCCGGCGCCCGACGCCGGTCCGCCTCCTCCGCTGGCGCCCCCCTCTCCCGCCGCCCCGGCCGACGAGGCCCCGGCCGACGAGGCCCCGGTCGAGGAGCTGGCGGGCGAGGCGCTGCGAGCGCGGGTCCGCGCGATCGTCGCCCAGGGGGAGGGCGCCGCCGACGGCGCCGCCGAGCTCGCGGCGGCCAAGGCGCTGCAAGAGGTGCTCGAGGGGGTCGCGGGCCGGGGCGATCAGGGGGTCGCCGAGGCGCTGGCGCTGCTCGCGCCGGGCGAGGCGCCCGGCGTGCAGGAGGTCGGGGCCCGGCTGCTGGGACGGATCGGCGGCCGCCGCGCGATCGAGCGCCTGGGCGACCTGGGCCTCGACGCGAGCGCGCCCCCCTCGGTGCGGCTGCTGGCGCTTCGCGCCCTGGCGCGCCTCGACGGGGCCTACGCCCAGGGGGTGGTGGCGGACGTGGTGCACACGGCCGGCGACCTGGGGGTGCGGGCCTTCGCCATGGACCAGGTCGAGCCCTCGGCCGCCTCGGCCCTCGAGGACGTGGCCCGCGACGAGGCGGACGATCCGCAGGCGCGGTTCTACGCCCTCCAGGTCCTGTACCGCGTGGACCGGCGCCGGGCCGAGCGGGTCCACAAGGCGGTGGCCGGCGACCCGGCCCTCGGCCAGCTGCTGGGCGAGCTGGAAACGCGGTAAGGCGGCCTCCGCGTCCCGAAACGACTCCAGCACTCTCGTCGGTCCTCGCCGCGGCTGGCTCGGACGTCCCGCTCGCGCTCGCGCTCGTGGTCGTGGGGGGGGGCGCGGGCCCCCCCCCCCCCCCCCACGCCCACGAGCGCGAGCGGGACGTCTCGCACCGACGAGGACTGCTGGATCTGTTCCCTGACGCCGCCTAACGCGTTGAGCCCTGGGGCCCGGGCCGTTGGCGGCTCCCTCCTCCTTTCCGCCCCGATGAAAAAAGACTTCCGTCGCAGGAGCGTCGCGCCGATCCGCCGGATCGGATTCATGAAATGGCGGAAGAAAAGAGCCCAGATCTGGAAGAAGCTGCCGGACCGCCGCCTAGGGAGGCCCGATCGCGAGGGATGCGCTGACGCCAAATCCGTAAGTCGCTGCTGGTACTGCCGGTGCACAGGGCGCCCAGCGAACGGAGGGAAGGCGGATGCGCACTATGCACGCTCGGAAGGCTTTGATCCCGGTCCTGTTGGCGGCGGCCCTGATCGGCTGCGACACCGGGAAGCGCGAGGACCCGAGCGGCAGCACCGCCGCGGGCAGCACGGTCGGCGGCCTCCCCCAGGGGTCTGGCTTCGGGCCCGGCGGCCTGGCCGGCGGCCCCGACGACGACCCGGACCGGGACGGCCTCACCAACGACGAGGAGGCCTTCTTCGGCACCGACCCCATGAACCCCGACACCGACGGGGACGGGATCCTCGACGGGCGCGACCTCGCTCCCCTCTACGGCGCCGCCGCCTACGGCCCCTTCGACACCACCTACCCGGCGGGCGCCGTGCACTCCACGCAGGAGTACACGGTCGCCGGCATGACCGGCCACTCCAAGGTCGAGAAGTGGCTCGCCGGCTGGCGCAAGACCTACGAGGGCGACCGCGGCACCCGCAGCAGCGACATCTCGACGAGCAACGTCCTCACCGAGATGCAGAAGGCGGCGGCCCAGGCCGACTTCACCCCGGTCGAGGCCAAGGTCAAGGGCGCCGGCCCCGGCCTCGGCTCCCACCAGTACAAGAAGACCTTCTGGCCCAGCCGCTACACGATCGACTACACCTTCGAGTCGAAGAAGGTCGACGTCGGCTTCCGCAACAAGAACCCCCAGACCGTGCGCGATCAGTCGGGTCGCGCCATGGCCAGCCGGGTGTTCCCGATCACCGTCCAGGGCGGCTACACCTCGACGGTGATCCTGCAGTTCGCGGTGGACGCCGGCGCCGACCGCTACCAGGACGGCACCACCAGCTACACCTATCCGGCCGTCACCTTCCAGGTGTTCGGCGGCAAGGACCTGCCGAGCGCCACGCTGGTGGCCGACGACGTCGCCGTGGGCTCGGTGCTCAACGAGCACGCCTACGAGGTGCGCCTCCCCCTGCCGACCCCGGCCGGCGGCGCGACCGCCGAGTGGACCGTGGTGGTCACCCCCGTCTGGGCGGTGAAGTCGGGCAGCCAGAACCGGGTGGAGGCGATCGACGCCGGCAACCTGCGGATCGGCGCGGTGGCCCACGACCAGCGGCTGAGCAGCGGCAACGACCGCAGCCAGACGCTCACCGGGATCTTCGCGGACCTGCGCGACATGGCGACCGACCTGCGGGCCGCCGTCGCCCGGACCACCTTCGACGCGGTCAAGACCGACCTCAAGACGGTGATCAGCCGCGACACCAGCACCGGCCGGCCGACCACCGCCCGCGAGTGGACCTACTCGATCGTGCAGACCACCGCCTCGATCGCCCGCATGGCGATCGGCACCCTGGTGCAGGTCGACGAGTTCACCTCCTGGACCAGCGGCGCCGACCTGGCCTCGCTCATGAGCGCCGCCGACGCCGACCGCTACGCGGACATCATCGAGCAGCTGCAGCGGGTGCAGAACGCCAGCAACGCGGTGATCCACGGCCTGCGGGCGGTGGTGGCGATCGAGCAGGGCGACACGATCCGGGCCACCCTCTACATCGCTCGCAGCGCCACCGAGGTGTTCCGCGCGATCGGTGACACCGAGCTGATCCGCGCCGGCGCCGCCGCCGCCGCCTTCGCGACCGACGTCTACGAGGCCTACGACGCCTTCCGCCAGGGCGACAACCTGCGCGGCAGCCTCTACGTGATCCGCGCCGGGATCGACGTCCTGCAGGCCTTCGACACCGAGTGGGCCGCCGCCGGCAACGCCGTGCTGGGCGCCGCGGTCAACGGCGTCGCCGCCCACCAGGCCTTCATGAACGGCGACGAGGCGCTGGGCCTGGTGCACGTGGCCCGCGGCGCCGGCGCCCTCGCCCGCTACTTCTTCCGCGGCCAGGAGATCCTCGGGATCCCCGCGGCGTCGGTGATCACCGTCGCGCTGGGCCTGGTCGACGTGGGCTACAACATCTATCAGGCCACGCAGCAGACCGACGGGATCCTCAAGCAGATGTTCGTCGAGGACGCCGTGGCCGCCGCCCTCGACACCGCGATCTTCCTGATCCCCACCGTGGGCCCGATCATTCAGGTCGTCTGGCGCGTCGCCTGGACCGCCCTCACCTGGATCTTCCCCGACCTCGCCAAGTACCGCATGTTCCGCTCGCCCGGCGCCTTCCTCACCTTCGTGGGCCAGGTGTTCTTCACCAACACGATCCCCTCGGCCTACGCCGAGGAGGCCTACGAGCAGGCGGCGAACAAGCTCCTCGACGAGCTCAAGGCGCTCGACGCCCAGGGCGAGCTGGTGTTCGCGCTGTTCCCGAACCCGTAACGCGGAGCGCGCCACCGAGAACGCGACGACCCCGGCCGCCCGGCCGGGGTCGTGTCGTGTGCGAAGCCAGAGAGAAGAGAAACCGCAGAGGACGCGGAGAGCGCAGAGAGACGCAGAGCGATCTCCTCTGAGCGCCTCTCTACGATCTCTGCGGTCCCTACTTCGTCGACTCGCCAAGACGCCTGCGCTCGATCGACGACAGCTCCGGAAACGGAAACGGCCCCGACCAACGAGGTCGGAGCCGTTACCGCGGAAGGAAGGAAGGAAGAGGATCTCGACGCTGCGCGTCTACGTCGGACCTCTATAGCGAGGGCAATGCCAGCCGCAACTCGCCTTCGCTCCGTCCGCCTCCTCGGCGCCTCGCCCAGATCCGGAGGATCGGCCCGCGGCGCGACGGATCCGCGGCCGCGCTGCGACGAAACGCCTTACAAGGGGCCGTGGGGCCGCGGCGTCGGGTCGCCCTCGACGATCAGGTAGGCCCGGTCGGCCGGCAGGTCCTCGTACACCGTCACCCGGCCCGGGCGCCCCGGCCAGCGCACCTCCAGGCGCTCGACCCGCGCCGCGCGCCCCAGGCCGAAGGCGGCCTCCAGGGCGTCGTTGTGGCCCGCGTGGCCGAGGCCGCCGGCGATCACGCGGGTCTGGGTGAGGCCGCCGGCGGTGACGGTGACCCGGGCGCCGATCGCGTCGCGGTTGGCGCCGCGTCCGGGGCCCAGGCCCCGCAGGCGCACGTTGAGCCAGTGGCTCCGCTCCCCCAGGCGGTTCTCGAACAGCGCGATCCGCAGGGGCTGCGCCGCCCGCGCCTGGGGAGACAGGCGCATGTGCGAGTTGCCGATCAAGATGTCCACGTCGCCGTCGCGGTCGTAGTCGCCCAGGCTGAGCTGCGCGCAGTTGACCCAGTCGAGCCCGGCGCGGGCGGTGACGTCCTCGAACCTGCCGGGCGAAGCCTGACGGAACAGGCGCAGCCGCTGGTCGTCGGGGTAGTCGCCCGAGGCGATCAAGAGGTCGAGCCAGCCGTCGTAGTCGAAGTCGAGCCACCCCGCGTACAGGTCGCCCTGGTTCCAGCTCGCGACGGCGTGCCGCCTGGGCGCGGCCTCGACGTGGCGCCGGAAGCGCGGCGGGCTCCCCCCCAGGTTCTCCAGCAGGCTGGAGCGGTCGGAGGAGGGGCCGGCCCAGGCGTGAGTGATCTCGCCCAGGAACAGGTCGAGGTCTCCGTCGTTGTCGTAGTCCCCGCAGGGGGCGTCGAAGGTGTTGCCGTTGGCGCGGAACGGCGCCTCGTCCTCGCGCTCGGCGCCGTAGCGCTCGCGGAAGAAGCGCTTGGTCGCGGGGGGATAGACGCCGCTCGTGTCGGCGTCGCCGGCGAGGCCGCTCTCCTGCCCCACCTCGGTGAAGGTGCCGTCGCCCTGGTTGAGGAACAGGAGGTTCCGCTGGCGCCCGTAGGCGCAGGCGATCAGGTCGGTCCACCCGTCTCCGTCGACGTCGTAGGCGGCGAGGCCGTACACCGGGCGGCGGCTGTCCGCGTGCCCCGGCTCGCGCCGCTGCCCCAGGCCCGCCTGCTCGGTCACCTCCTCGAAGGTGCCGTCGCCGCGGCCGCGCAGCAGGTGGAGGGGGTGCGCCTCCAGGGGCGCGCCCCCGGTCACGTAGTGGGACGCCAGGGCCACGTCCAGCACCCCGTCGCCGTCGAAGTCGAGCACGGCGCCGGCGATCAGCGTCTCGGCCGGCGCCAGGGGGCGCAGGTCGGCCGGCGTCGGGAAGCGCAGCCCCGACGGCTCCTCGGGGATCCGCTGCAGGCGGACGTGGGTCGCCACCCCCGGCGGATAGACGCCTGGCGCCTCCTTCCCCTCCGCGTAGCCGACCACCAGGTCGCGCCGCCCGTCCCCGTCGAGGTCGCTCACCAGCACCAGGTCGGGGCGGCGGGCCCCCGCCTCCAGCAGCGGCGCCGCCTCGAAGCGCCGCCCGCCGCCGGGCGCGGGGCGGTTGAGGAACAGGCGCTGGTTGTCGAGCAGGGCGTCGATCCACCCGTCGCCGTCCACGTCGCACAGCAGGTTGCGGTGGAAGGAGCCCGCCGCGGGGAGGCCGCGCTCGGCGGCGACCTCGACGAAGTAGGGCTCCTCCTCGGCGCGCGCCAGCGAGGCGAGCGCCAGGAGCGCGGCGCCAGCGCAGGTCGCGCCGCGAAGGGTGAAGCGAGGCATGGCTACTCCTGGGTGGGGGAGAGGGCGACGCGGAAGCCGACCGGCAGCCAGGCGTCGTCGGCGGACTGCATGTAGCGGAGCGTCATCCCGAAGTTCACGGGGTCGGTCCAGGTGAAGTTGCCGCCGCGGCGGATCCGCATGGTGCCGGAGGGAGGCCCCACCGGATCCACCAGCGGCCCCTCGGGATAGGGCGCGTACCAGTCCGCCACCAGCTCGCTCACGTTGCCGGCCATGTCGTAGCAGCCGTAGGCCGACACGTCACCCTTGATCGCGCCCACGGGCGCGACGTAGTGGAAGCCGTCCTCGGCGCCGCGCATGTTGGTGGTCGTAGGCCCCGGCCGCTCCTCGCCCCAGGGGTAGGGGGAGCCGCGGGGACCGCGCGCCGCGTGCTCCCACTCCAGCTCGGTCGGGAGGCGCAGGCCGGCCCAGGCGCAGTAGCGGTTTGCCAGCTCCCAGCTCAAATCGAAGGCGGGCAACCTGCCCTCCAGCGGCGGCCAGGGGGGCCCCTGGCCCCACAGCCACTCCCCCTCCTCCGCCAGCTCGCTGGTGCGGGGCAGGCCGATGGTCTCGTAGGTGCGGCGCCGCGTCAGCCCCTCGGCGGCGCAGAAGCGGTCGAACTGCTCCCAGGTCACCTCGTACTTCCCGATGAAGTATCCGCGGGTGAACAGCACCTCCACCGTCTCCTTGGGGACCTCGGTCGACTTGGCCTCGCCAGCCAGAGGCAGACCGGTCGAGTCACCGGCGAGGGTGAAGCGTCCGGGCGGCACCCACACCAGGATCGAGCGGTCGCGCTCCCATACGTACTCGCCTGGCGCGCTCGAGTCACCGAACCGGAGCCCGCGGGGCAGCGGCAGCGGCGGCCGGGCGGCGGGCTCCTGCCGGAGGTACCAGTCGGGAGGCTCAGGGGCGCGCACCCGGCGGCGGAGCGGGCGAGCCTCGTTGCCCGCCGCGTCCCGCGCTTCGACCCGCACCGTGTTGAGCCCGCTCCGCAGCGCCACGCCGTCGAACCGGAAGCCCTCCCCGGGCGCCACGCGCTGGCGCGGATGTCCCTCCACCCACACGTCCACCCAGGGCGCCTCGTCGCGCACGACGCCCGCCACCGTCACCGCCAGACGGTCGACCTGCGCGTCCTCGACGGGCTCGGTCACCTCGATCACGGGGCGCTCGCTGTCCAGCCTGCCGACCGTCGCCGGGGTCGGACGCCACGCCAGGGCCGCCGCCCCCGCGGCGCCCAGCAGCAGCAGCGAGGCGCCCGAAATCAGCGGCAGCTTCCAGCGCCGCAGGCGCATGCCCCACAGGCTGACCCCCTCCGCCTCCACCGAGTCGCCGGCCAGCACCCGGTCGAGGTCGCGGGCGAAGGCGGCCCCGTCGCGATACCGGCTGGCCGGCTCCTTCTGGAGCGCCTTGAGGCACACCGCCTCGAGGTCGCGCGGCACGGTCGGGTCGTGCTCCCGGGGAGGGAGCGGCGGGTCCTTGAGGATCCGGAAATACAGGTTCTCGACGGTGTCGCCGCTGAAGGGGAGCCGATCGGTCAGCGCCTGATACAGCAACACCCCCAGGGCCCACACGTCGGAGGGCGGGCCCTGCCTGCCCCGGACCCCGTCCACCTGCTCGGGCGCCATGGTCCGCGGGGTGCCGATCGCGACCCCGCTGTGGGTCATGCGGTCGAGGTGACCGGCTGCGGCGACCCCGAAGTCGCCCACCTTCACCCGACCGTGGACGTCCACCAGCAGGTTGTCGGGCTTGACGTCGCGGTGGATCACCCCTCGCTCGTGGGCGTGCCCCAGCGCCAGCGCCGCGTCGCGCACCAGCCCCACCCGCTCCAGGCGCGGCAGGTCCGCCCAGGCGCGATCGAGGGGGCGCGCCCCCTCCACCAGCTCGTAGGCGAGATACAGCACCCCCCCCACCTCGCCGCCGTCGTGGACCCGCACGATCCCCGGGTGGTCGAGCCCCGCCGTGACCTGCCCCTCCCGGCGGAAGCGCTCGCGCAGGACCGGGTCGGCGGCGTTCCCCAGGATCACCTTGAGGGCGAACTCCCGCCCCGTCCCGTCCTCCCGCGCCCGGAACACGGCGCCCATGGCGCCGCGCCCCAGCTCCGCCAGCAGCGTGTACCGCGCCAGCCGCGCGCCCGGTCCGAGCGGCGCGCTCGGTCCAGGCCCGGCAGGACCGGGGAATCGCGTGCCGGGGGGCGGCTGCATGCGGCACAACATACCCGAGGCCGCTCGCGGCGAGGCGCGGGCACCCTCCACTCGGCGCCCGTTCGTGCGAACATCCCCGCCATGAGCAGTGAGAGCACCGAACCGACGGGCGTGGACCTGCGCGACTCGCAGCGGGAGCTGGTCGTGTCCTGGGCCGACGGGAGCGCGACGGCGATCCCCTACCGCGAGCTGCGGCTGGGCTGCCGCTGCGCCCTGTGCGTGGACGAGCTGACCGGCAAGCCGCTCCTCGACCCGGCCACCGTGCCCGAGGACGTGGGTGTGGCCGACTGCTGGCAGGTGGGGCTGTACGGGCTGCAGATCGCCTGGACCACCGGGCACCGCACGGGGATCTACACCTGGGAGCGCCTGCGGGGGCTGGGGAGCACGGAGCCGGCGTGAGCGCCCCGGGACGGGTCCGCCTCGAGCACGAGGCGGCGGGCGACGGCGGCCGCGTCGCCCGCCTGGTGCTCGACGCCCCCCACCGCGGCAACTCCCTGGACGCGGCCATGCTCGAGCAGCTCGAGGCGGCGCTGCGGTCGCTCGAGCCCGACGTGCGCGCGGTCGCGCTCACCGGCGCGGGCGGGCGAAGCTTCTCCACCGGATACCACGTCCCCTCGCTGCTGGCCGAGCTGGAGCGCGGCCCGAGCGTGAGCGACTTCGAGGAGCACCCGCTGGAGCGAGCGCTGCGCGCCCTCGAGGCGGTGCCGGTGCCCACGGTCGCGGTCGTGAACGGCAACGCCTACGGCGCCGGGTGCGAGCTCGCCCTGACCTGCGACCTGCGGGTCGCCGCCGCCGAGGCGCGCCTGTGCATGCCCCCCGCCAAGCTGGGCGTGCTGTACAGCGCGACGGGGATCCGCCGGCTGCTGGAGCTGGTGGGCCCGGCGGTGGCGCAAGAGCTGCTCTACACCGCGGACGTGGTCGAGGGGCCGCGCGCCCTGGCGGTGGGCCTGGTCAACCGCCTGGCGCCCGCCGCCGAGCTGGAGGAGGCGGCCCGCCGCCTGCTGACCACGATCGCCGGCAACGCCCCCCTCTCGATCCGGCACACCAAGGCCATCGTCGCCCGCCTGCGCCCGCCCGAGCTGGACGCCCACACGCTGACCTGGGTGGCGGCGCTGCGGGAGGAGTGCTTCCGCTCCCCCGAGTTCGCGGCCCGGACCCGGCGCCAGGCGACCCAGAGGCCGCCGGCGCCCCCCCGCGCGGCCGAGGGCCCGGCCGACGAGGGCTCGCGGAGCTAAGATCTGGGCGTGATCCACTTCAGCTGCGGCGCCTGCGGATTGCCCTTCACGGTCCGGCCCGAGTTCGCGGGGCGCCCGGGCAACTGCACCCGCTGCCGGGCGCCC
>JAWLGW010000046.1:0-14801 GCA_041690735.1 Planctomycetota bacterium | reverse complement strand
CGCAGGTAGCGGGAGCGGATGTCGGTCTTGAGGCCGGGCAGCGTCTCGACCACGTCCACGTCCATGTCGCCCGGCCAGTAGGTGTCGCTCGCCACGGCCGGGTCGGCGGCGGCCGGCGCGCCCTCGCCGCCGGCGGCCCGCCAGCGGTCGAAGAACAGCGCCTCCAGCTCGCGGACGGCGTTGCCCTCCACGCGGGTGTGGACGTCGTGCCAGACCTCCTCGTACTCCCGCGCCAGGTTCATGCCGCCGATGAAGCCGACCCGCCCGTCGACCACCGTGATCTTGCGGTGGTCGTGGTTGAACAGCCCCCGCTTCTCGCGGGGCTTGGGCTTGCGGCCGAAGCCGCGCTTGATCGCGTCCCACACCCCGCGCCCGATGTTCTTGAGGCTCTCGCCCAGGCCCGCGGCGTAACCGTGCTGCACGATCAGCTCGGCCCCCGCGTCCTTCAGCTGGCGCTCGAGGTCCTTGCCCAGCTTCGCCCCCACCCGGTCCACCAGGACCCGCACCTTCACGCCCTCGCGCGCCTTGCGGGACAGGATGTGGACCAGCGAGCGGCCGGTGCTGTCGCCGGTGAAGATGAAGGTCTGCACCGAGATCGACCGCTGGGCGGCCAGCAGCTCCTGGCGGAGCAGGGGGAAGAACTCGCCGCCGTCGACCAGCAGCTGGACGTGGTTGTTGGGGGCGTCGGGCCCCACGCGGGTCATGCGCTCCGGGCCGCCCTGCCCGGTCGACGGCAGCACGAAGAACCCAGGGGCGCGATCCGGCTGGGCCAGCCGGTAGAAGCCGTGCCGCACCGGGCGACGGACCGCCTGGCCGAGGCCGTTGAACGCGTCGATCACGCCCGGCCGATAGGCGTCGGGGGTCTGGCGGGTGTGGACGTGCCGTCCGGTCAGCTGGGCCACGCCGCGCTCGCCGGCCAGCAGGCCCTCGCGGCGCACGCCCGTGGCGGTGTCGAGGCTGCGCTCGTAGCGATAGCGGCTGGCCGAGCCGTCGGCCACGAAGCGGACGAAGCCGGTGAAGGGGCCCGTCCGCCGGTCCTTGCCGGCGATCCGCCACAGGCCCTCCAGGGGAGCCTCCAGGCCGAAGGCCCCCGGGGCGCCCTCCCGCCCGGCCGCCGTCTCGTGAGGCGGGGTGCCCAGGGGCGGGAGCGGCAGGCCGTCCTCGGCCGCCGCCAGGGTGGGCAGGGCGAGCGAGAGCAGCAGGGCCATGACAAGACGACGCGGCACGATCCCCTCCGGTCGGGCGGCCTCTGCGCAACCCCGGAGCCAAGCAGCTAACCGACTGATTTACGTGCAGTTGACGAAGTCTCGGTTTCGTAAACGTCCCGAATACAACAGGCCGCGTGCGTTTCGTTTCGCTTACGGCCTGCCGCACCGGCTGGGTGGGACGGTTCGAGGGAAGGCCGGCGGTCCGTTAGAATGCGCCCTTCACGGCCAGGGCCCCTGGCCTCCCTTCGCACCGTCCCCTGCTCGAGAGCGACGTCGTGGCACGCACGCTGACGCCCCTGCTGCTGGCCCTGGCCGCCCTGTTGGCCGGCGCCACCCTGACCCCCGCCCCGGCGGCGCCGCCGCCCAAGCGGCCCCGGCCGGTGTGGCCGGTCCCCAACCCCTCCTTCGGCCGGGCCGACTACCAGCCGAGCAGCAACGACCGTCAGATCAGCGGGGTGTTCGGGCCGCGCCTCAAGTGGGGGGGCGCCCGCTACGACCACCACGAGGGCTTGGACTTCTACGCCCACTTCGACCCCGCCCTGCCGCAGGGGAACCATGCGGTGTTCGCCGTGCTCGACGGGGTGGTCACCGAGGTGATCGACCCCCCCAACCCCGAGCGCACCGAGACCGGCCGCAAGGTGGTGGTGACCCACGACGTGCCCTGGAGCGCCTTCGGGGCGCCGCGCGAGTGGGGCCCCGTGCGCACCGGCTACCTGCACCTGAGCGCGCTCGAGGTCCAGCAGGGGCAGCGGGTCCGCGCCGGGGAGCCGCTGGGCCGCGCCGGGGAGACCGGCTACACCTCGACGGTGCACCTGCACTTCAACGCCTACCGCGCGGGCGGACGCGACGTGAACGTCAACCCGGCGCGGCTGTTCTCGCCCAAGCTGTTCCCCCACGACGTGACGCCCCTCCACCCGCGGACCGTGGAGGTCGAGTGGCTGGAGTGGGACATGGAGGCGGGCACCGTGCTGGCGCGCGTGCTGCTCCCCTTCAACGCCTACACCCTGGACGGCTTCGCCTTGCAGGTCGACCGCGACACCTCGCGCGCCGTCTCGTTCGAGCACGTGTCGGCCGAGCAGCGCGCCAAGCGCGACACCGGCGACGAGGACCTGTTCCCCGGGCTCAAGCTGTTCCCGCTCCGCTACAACGGCGGCGGCACCGTCGACCGGGTCAACGCCAGCAACGTGCCCCGCGACTGGCCCATGGCCCGCTACCCGGTGGAGGGCGGCAAGGGCGTGCGCCTCGGCTTCGACCTGCTCGCCACCGGCGTCCCCCCGGCCACCAAGAAGCTCAAGCTGTACGTCCTGGGGGTGCTGGGCGAGAAGGTGACCTCCACGCCGCGGACGTTCCGGAACGTGAAGCGGTAGCGGCGGTGAGTCGAGCGCCTTCCGGGCGGATCTGAAGGATCGAACCGCAGGGAGCGCCGAGACCGCAGAGAATCGCAGCGTCGAAGCTCAGCGCATCTCTGCGCTCTCAGCAGTTCGATCCTCTCTCACTTCTTCTGCTCTCCGGCCCGCCGCCCCCCCGGAAAGGTCGAGGCCAGGGCCCGGCGCACCGCCAGCGAGGGGTCGTCGGCCAGCACCCCCCGCAGCTCGTCGCCGAGCGCCCCCAGCAGCTTGGCGTACGCCAGCCGCGCAGCGGTGGCGAGGGCCCGCAGCCGGATCCGCTGATCCGGATCGCGGGCAGCCTCGAGGACGGTGCGGTGCAGGCTGGCGAGGGTCTCCTGCTGGGCGCGCTGCAGCAGGTGCGGGTCGCGCAGCGCCCCCTGGGGGTAGCGCTCGGGCGCCTCGGCCCGCACCGCCTGCACGAAGATTGGGATGTAGGCGCGGAAGTCCCGCGCGGTGGCGATCCGCAGGGCGACCAGCAGCCCCGCGTCGAGGGAGCGGCGCCGCTCGTCAGGGTGGCTGGAGCGCTCCGCCTCCGCGCGCACGCGCTCGAGCTCGCTCAGCGAAGGCGGCACGAACACCTCGAGCAGGTGCAGGGCCAGGTGTCGCGCCTCGCGGATTCGGTGACCCAGCACTTCGAGGAGGGCAGCGCTCAGCGCCTCCCGCGGGTACCCCGCCTCGGTCACGAGCACCTGGAACACCTCGCGGGCGAAGGCGCGCGAGCCGAGGAACGGCGCCCGAGTGCGCCCTGCCTCCCTGCCGACCAGGCGGAACAGGCTGCGCACCAGCGGCGCGGGGTCTTCGTCGCGCGGGAACACCAGCACGCTGTACGGGCAGGGCTCGGGTCGCTCGCCCCAGTGCCGGACCCGCAGCAGGAGCGGCGCCCCGCCTCCCCGCTCGACGCGCGCGACCAGCAGGTGGCGGCGGCTCCCGCCCTCGCTCCGCCACAGGGGATCGCCTCGCCGGAGCGAGAACGCCTCCACCGTGACGCCGCTGTCGGGGCGGTGCCGGTAGAGCAAGGCGAGCAGCGGGACGCGAGCCGGCTCCTCCGTCCCGGTCGCGGGAGCGTCGGGCTCGACGCACCAGAAGTCCGTGGCGTCACCGCCCAGCAGGTGCACGGTGTCGGCGCCCACCCGACGCAGCGGCAACGACGTGGCGCCCAGCGGGGTGCAGTCGTCCCCCGACGCGCGCTCCGGGTCGATCGGATCGACGGTCAGCGGGACCTCGACCACCGCGCCCGGGGCCGGCGGCGGCTCGCTCCCCTCCTCCTCACTCGGCGCCGGCTCGGCGCGCTCGATCGCATCCGGGCGCAGCCGGAAGGGCAGGATCACCTCCCGCTCCGCCAGGTCGAACCGGACCGGATCCGCGAGGTCCTCCTCCGCCTCGCCGCCGGTGAGCGTCAGGTCGCGCTCGACCAGGCGCGCCGCCAGGGACGCCCGGCGCAGCAGGCGCAGCACGTGCGTCCCCATGTCGGCCCGGCCGGGGGTCACCTCCAGGAGAGCCAGCCGCTGATCCCCCTGCTCGAGCGCCACGAACACGTCGGGGTCTCCCCAGGCGTCGGGGATGCGCGGCACCTGCGACCACGTCAGCCGGCGCGGGGCGCTGACCGCTGAGGTGAGGAAGCCGTCCTCGGGGTACAGGTGCTCGGCGCCCGGCACCTCCCGGGTGACGTCGACCACCTGCCGCTGCACGCGTCCCCACGGCAGCAGCCGCGGCGCCCCGTCGAGCTCTCCAGCCAGGAAGCCGACCAGCGCCCGCTGCGGGGAGAGGACCACGCCGCCGCGCGTGCCCTCGAGGGGCAGGGAGACGGTCGCGGCGCCGTCGCTCCCCTGCACGGCCGTCCGCACGAGCAGGATCCGCCGCTCCCGCGTCATGAGCGCCGCCTGGACCGGCGCGTCCGCCGGCGCGTCGACGGCGGCCAGCAAGGGACGAAGGTCGTGCACGCCCCTCGCCGCCCGCAGCAAGGCGAGGGGCCCCACCCGCTCCACGTCGGCGGCCACCCGCTCGTCGCCGAGGGCCAGCAACCCCCGCACCTCGCGGGGCGGCGGCGCCCGCGCCACCCCGACCCGGTCGTACGTGACCCGGACCACCGCGCCCACGCCCAGGGGCGCGTCGGCTCGGTTCACCACCGGGACCAGCGAAGAGTCGAGGAGCCGCCCCGACTCCTCGCGGACGCCGCCCGGTGTGCACCCGCACACGAGCAGCGCCGCCAGGGCGACGAGCGCGACCCGGCCAGGCTGACGATCCGCGGACGAGCTGCGGCCCACGCGCGCTCAGCTCGACGCGTCGGCGTGGGTGCGGCCCTCGCCCTCGGCCGGGCCCCCGGTCGCCTTGTCCGGCGCCGCGGGTGCGTCGACCGCCGGCGCGCCGTTGCCCGCGCCCGAGGGGGCCGGGAGCTCGTCGAAGGTGACCAGGCCTCGCTCGAACATGAGCAGGAACGCCTTGCGGCAGCGCTCGTCCAGCGAGTCGACCGAGACCCCCCGCGCCTGCGCCAGCCGGCCGATCACCTCGGCCACCGTCGAGCGGTTGTCGACCTGCCGCAGCAGGTCGCGCACCAGCGGCTTCACGTCGAGCTCGGGCGAGAGGGAGCCGTCGCGGAAGCTCACCCGGTAGCCCTCGACCTCGAGGCCGCGCCCCGCCGGCCGCAGGCGCTCGGTCAGCAGCAGGTCGTCGGGGAGCATGACCCGCATGCGGTCGAGCGCCGCGGGGGCCAGGGTGCGCGCGCGGCGCTTGGAGGCCAGCAGCCGCTCCAGCTCACCGGAGACCGCGCGGCGCGGCGGCCCGACCTCGTCCTCCTGCGTCCAGGGCGGCAGGGGCGCCTCCTCGTTCCAGGCGAAGGTGAGCACCACCCCGACCACCCGCTTGAACCGCTGCGCGCGCATGTTGGTGACCCACTCCACCAGCCGCGAGGCGTAGCGGGGGTAGTCCTCGCTGAAGGCGCGCTTGGTCTGGGCGATCGCGTAGTCCACCACGTCGTCCTCGCCGACCCGCAGGCTGTGGAGGTGCAGGTTGGCGCCGCCCAGCCAGCGCCGGACCCGGTCCAGGTAGCTCTCGCCGTCGCGCTCGGCCAGGTGCGTCACCACCTGCGCCACGCCCCCGGTCGCCAGGTAGTCGGGCAGGGCCGCCACGATCCGCCGCACCACGTCGGCGCCGCTCGGCCCGCCGTCGCGGTACATCAGCTCGTACACCGGCGCGGGCACGAAGGGCGGGTTGGCCACGATCAGGTCGAACCGCTCCCCGCCGACGGGGCCGAACAGGTCGCCCTCGAGGAACACGGCGTTCCAGGCGTCGTTGAGCATGGCGTTGAGGCGGGCGAAGTTCACCGCCCGGGGGTTGAGGTCGACCCCCACCGCCCGCTCGGCGGTGCTCGCCGCCAGGATCGCGTGCACGCCCGACCCCGAGCACAGGTCCAGGGCCGCCCGGACCGGGCGCCGGGGGGTGCAGCGGGCGAGGAAGTACGTGTCGTCGCCCAGGTACATGACCGGGTCTCGGGGCACGCGCGCCCTCAGCCAGGGCGTGTGCTGGAAGCGGTGGTCGGTGACGAACAGCCGCTCCTCGCCGACCGGATACAGGCTGACCCGCGCCCGATAGGCCCGCCGCGCCCGGTCCCCGGCCAGCAGGCCCGCCTGACGGAGCAGGCGCCGCGCCGGCAGATCGAACAGCTCCGCCAGCTCCTCCTCGGGGATCGTGCCCTGGAGGAGGAACAGCGAGATCGCCACGTCGAGCGGCTCGCGGCGGCGCAGGCTGCGGTGGTGGTAGTGGGGGTAGGCGGACAGCCGGACCCCCACCAGGTCGTCGAGCCCCAGGCGGTCCCGCACCCCCTGCTCGGTGTAGCCCACGCTGCGCAGGATCCCCGCCACCCGCCGCAGGCCGTCGGGGTCGATGCGCTCCAGGTCGAACAGCGGCTTGGACACCCTTCTCCTCCGGCAAGGTCCTCGGGCGAGGCCGCTAGATTGTCGGCGCTGACGGGGGCCACCGTCAAACGAGGCTATCGAAAAAGGGCAGCCGCGGTAGCCCGACGAGATCGAACACGGAATATCAAACAGCAAACAGAGAATGGGAACAGACAATGGCTCCGCTGGAGGCAACGCAGTCAGATGTCGGGGACGAGCCGTTCGCTGTTCTCGTTGATACTCCCTGTTGATATTCCGTGTTCGAGGGCTCCTCGCGAGGCGCTCTTCGCGTTCTGCGACAGCGCCAAACCGGAGGGACTCCCTCCTCATGATGTGCAGCCCCGCGCCCCCCGTGGTACAACCGTCCGCGACCCGCGGCCGCGCCCGCGGGGCGAGGTGTGCAGCATGAAGCTCAAGGACCGGGTGGCGATCGTGACCGGCGGCGGCCGCAACATCGGGCGCGCCATCGCGTACAGGCTGCACGAGCTGGGCGCCCACGTGGTGGTGTGCTCCCGGACGCAGAAGGAGATCGACCACGTCGCAGGGGTGATCCAGGAGCAGGGGGGCCGCTCGTTCGCCGTCGCCTGCGACGTCGGCAAGGAGCAGGACGTCCGGCGGGTGCTCGAGGCCACCCTCAAGTTCTTCGGCCGGGTCGACTTCCTGGTCAACAACGCCGGCAACTACCTGTCGAAGCCGCTGTCGGAGACGACGGATCAGGACTTCGACGAGGCGATCGACACCAACCTGCGGGGGACCTTCCTGTTCAGCCGGGCCGTGGTGCCCGAGCTGCGCAAGGCGGGGCACGGGCGCATCGTCAACGTGGCCTCGCTGTTCGGCCTGCTGCCGGGGAGCAACGTGGCGGTCTACAGCGCGGCCAAGGCCGGCGTGATCGGCTTCACCCAGGCCCTGGCCCGGGAGCTTCACTCCGACGGGATCAACGTCAACGCGGTGTGCCCGGGGATCGTGACCACCGGCGAGCAGGACATCGAGCTCGAGGAGACCCGTCCGGTGCTGGGCCGCCAGTTGTTGCCCCGAGACGTAGCAGACGTCGTCGCGTATCTCCTCACAGAGGAGTCCAGCCAGATCACGGGCGCAGCGATCGAAATTCCTGGCATGACTGGCTTTAGAGTCGGACAGGTCACATCGCGGCTCAGCAAGCTGAACGACTGAGACAGCCGCGCCGACGATGCTGCACCAATCAGGGCACCCTGCGCCCCAATTCGTGCACGCTGGCGCAAGGGAGCACGTCCGGCAAACGGGTTACAGCACACTGACGCCTGGTCCGGGGTGTGCTCGGTAGGAACTCGTCAGGAGCAAGGAACCCACGGGAGGCCACCATCCCCGACCTTTTCCCCAATGGCCTCCCGTTGCTCTCGACCGGACCCAAGCGCGTGCCTTGGGTCCGTTTCCTTTGGTTCGCGCTTCACGACCTGTTCGATCTGCTCTGGCGTAGGCCGAGCCCCGAGGATCAGCGCCGCAGGCGGTACAGCGCGGCGCCCCCGCCAGGGGCGGTGAACACCCGCTCCCAGCGCTCCGGATGCGCCGCCACGGCGGGCGCCGCGTACCGCCGCCCCACGTCGAGGAAGTCCATCGTGTCGAGGACCAGGTAGTCCGCGACCGACTCCAGCAGCCGCTGCTCCAAGGCCACGTCGGCCTCCATGGGCGGCAGCACCGCCAGGCGCCCGGTGTGGAGCGTCGTCCAGTGAGGCGCGGTGGTCGCGATCACCGCGTCCTGCTCCGCGTGCGCCCGGACCCAGGCCAGGCAGGCGTCGTGGGCGGCCCAGCTCGCGTCGTAGAAGAACAGCGGCGCTCCGGTGCGGGTCGCGGTGAGGTCGAGCGCCTCGCCGCGGGCGAGGACGGCGGCGGCCTGCTCGATGTCGAGGGCGCGGCCCTCCTCGACGCGCAGCCGGTGAGCCTGCAGGGCCGAGAAGGTCTGCACGCCCGCCACCACCGCCACCACCGCCACCGGCAGCGCGCGCTGCGCGCGACGCAGGGGCCCCCGCCGCGGGCGGCGCGACCGCGCCAGGTGCGTGAGCGCCAGCAGCAGCGCGATCGCCAGGAAGGGCGTGACCGGCGCCAGGTAGCGGGTGAACTGCGAAGGCCAGGGGGTGAGGCTGATCAGCCCCAGGGATGCGCCCACGTACAACGGGATCAGCAGCCTGCCCCGACGGACCCACAGGGCGAGCCCCAGCAAGACCAGCGCGGCGACGACGGCGATCGGCGCCCACACCGCCCCGGCCGGCACGAGCTTGCTGCCCAGGGTGCGCTCCTGGGCCCGCTGGAACAGCCACATCCACCAGGGGGCGCCGGCGGTGATCCCCTCGCCCAGGCTCGGGACCATGAGGCCCAGGTTGGTCGCGCTGCGGACGGCCAGCTCCGTGGACCCGGCGCGGCCGAGCTCGGGCCGGAACGGGTCGACGAGGAGGGCGTTCTCGCCGTAGGGGACGTTGTAGTACTGGTAGGAGGCGCGCTGATACGGGTAGGCAGGGTGGGTGTACTCCCGCGAGGCCCGCACCTCCGCCACGTATCCCTGCCAGCCGCCCACCAGCGCCAGCGCGAGGCAGGCGCGGAGCCCCGCCTGCTTCCAGCGCCGCGCCAGCAGGCCCTCCACGACCCAGGCGACCAGCAGCGCGACGCCCGCGGTGCGCAGAAGGAAGGCGGCGCCGGCGGCGAGGCACGCCAGGGCGTCGCTCCACCAGCGTGGGCGGCGCCGCCCGGCGGCCAGGAAGAACAGGACCACCGCCAGGGAGAACGGCAGCTCGGTGAACAGGAGGTCCGCCAAGAAGTAGGTGTACGGGTACAGGAGCGTGATCGCGGCCGCGGCGAACGCGGCCGCCGGCGACAGGAGCCGGCGCGCCAGGGCGTACAGCGTCACGCCGTACAGGAGGAACACGGCGCAGAACGTCCACCGCAGCGCCTCACCCACCACCGCGACGTCGTCCGTCCCCCAAGCCCACTGGTGGACCGCCACCACCGCCGGGAGGAGCGGCGGGTACTGGACCGCCTGAGGCGCCCCCGGCTCGTTCGGGAGCCGGTAGCCCTCCCCGTTCGCCAGCGAGGTGCCGAGGAGGTAGTACACCCCGGCGTCGAAGCGGAGGTCGATCGGACCGCTCAGGCGGGGCGCCCACAGCAGCGCCCCCAGGAGCAGCAGGGCGCTCAGGAAGGCGAGGTCGATCCGGCGGCGGCGTCGGCTGCGGAGCGCCGCGCTCCGCCGCCGGTGTCGGCTGCGGAGCGCCGCGCGCCCGAGCTCCCGTTCCGGCGCGAGGTCCGAGGCGAGGTCTGACGCGAGCTTGGGGTGCGGGGCGCTCATGGCTACTGCTCCTCGTCAGGCGGGGTCGAGGCGCGGGCGGCGGGCGCCGCGCCGCCCTGCGCGGGCGCGGCGAGGGTCTCGGGCAGCCGGAACAGCCGCACCTGCACGTGGTGGAACCGGACCGGCGCGTCGGCGTCAGCCCGCTCCTCCAGCCAGCCTTCGAGGGGCGAGGCCACGCCGACGGTGTGCCCCGTCACCAGGAACAGGCGACGACGCCCCTCGGCCAGCCGCGCGATGTCGGCGGGGACCTCGCGCTCGCCCAGCTGCTCCACCCACGACGCCAGGCCCAGGCCGGCGGGGGCGCGCAGCTGCTCGAGGTAGCGGGCGACCGCGAGCACCCCCGAGGGGATCGAGCGCACGACGACCAGGTCGTCGGGCCCGGCGTGGCGGACGACCATCTGCGCCGCCTGACGGAACCCGGCGCCGCCGCGGGTGTCGTTGCGGGCGATCCGCGACAGCCCGACCACGCAGCCGAACACCATGAGCGCGAGCGCGAGCGCCCGCGCGCGCCGTCCCACCAGGGCCAGGAGACAGGCGACGCCGATCACCGCCGCGGGCAGGCCCGCCAGGAGGTAGCGGGCCTGGGCTTTGGCGTAGGTGCCCTGCAGCAGGTCGAAGGCCACCAGCCCCAGGCAAGGCGCCAGGAACCAGGCCGCCAGCAGGCGTCCGCGGGGGCCGGCGAGGCGACGCGCGCCGCCTCGCCGCCGCGCGCGCCCCACCGCCAGCAGCGCCAGGGCCACGAACACCAGCGCGAACAGACGGTCCCACAGCGGCCGGACGCCCCACGGGCCGCGCACCGACAGGTAGGACCAGGGCAGGCCGAGGGTGGCCGTGAGCGGCTCGTAGTCGCCCGGCTGCATCTCCAGCCACCCCGCCGTCACCCGCCACTGAGTGAGCGTCGCCGGGATCTCGGCGTACCAGGGCAGGGCCAGCAGGCCGCTGACGGCCGTGGCGAGGGCCAGCGGCGCCCGGCTGGCCCGCCCCGGGGTGTGCGCCAGCCACACCGCCATGGCGGCCCAGGGGAACAGGAAGAAGTAGTGGGTCAGCAGCCCCGCCGCGCCCAGCAGCGTCCACGAGGCGATCAGGTGCGGGCGCGCGCCGCGCTGGTGCAGGCGCAGGGCCACGTACGCGCAGGCCGTCGTCAGGAACCACAAGAGCGAATACATGCGCCCTTCGGTGGCGTAGTAGACGGCGATCGGCGAGACCGCGTACAGGAGCAGCGCGGGGAGCGCCGCGCGCCGACCGCCGAGCTGCGCCGCCAGGGCGCCGATCAGCGGGAAGGCGGCCAGCGCCCACAGCACCGAGAAGCCGCGCAGGGCGAGGTCGCTCGCGCCCACCGCCTGGAGCCAGCCCGACAGGGCGAGGTAGTACAGCGGCGGGCTGGTGTCGGAGCGGTGCACCGCGCCGACCACCTCCGCGGCGCCGGTCCCGGCCTCGGGCCGGAGCATGTCCGCGTACCGCGCCGGCGGCACGGGGGCGAGGTGCTCCCGGTAGTCGCCGCGCTCCGCCTGCGCCGCCGCCGCGGGATGCTCGAGGCTGTGCCCGCTCGCCATGGCGAGCGAGAAGGTCTCGTCGGGCCACAGGCCGCTGCGCGTGGCGACCAGGAGCATGAGCGCGGCCGCCAGGGCGAACAGGGCGAGCGCGGCGGCGGTCGCGCCGCGGGTCGGGCCGGGTGCACGCTGCTGCACGGGTCCTCTCCTCCTCGGTCGTCAGCCCTGGCGCCGAGGGGCGACCGTCACCCGCTCGGTCGGCGCCTCGCTGCGGGCGCGCAGGCTCCGCAAGCGGTCGAGGCCCGGCGGCCGGGCCGGCGCCTCGGCCTCGACCGCTCGGGGTCGCGCCAGCCAGCCGTAGGGTCCCTTGCCGAGCCAGCGCCCCAGGGCGACGTCCGCCAGCACGCGCCAGTAGCCGCCGCCGACGCGCAGGATCCGGAACGACGAGCTGCCCATGTCGGGGTCCCGATCGACCCACGACACGGGGACCTCCTCGACCGACAGCCCCAGGGCGACCGGGAGCAGGCCGGTCTCGGCGTTGGCGGCGAAGCCGGTGTGACGGACCGCGATCCGCTCGAGGACGTCGCGCCGCACGAGCTTGCAGTTGTTGGTGGTGTCGCGGAGCGGACGGCGCAGCAGCATCCGGGCGAGCAGGTGGAACCCCCGGTTGGCGACGACCTTGAGGAAGGGGTAGCCCAGCAGGAGGCTGTGACGGCTGAAGCGGGAGCCGATCGCCGCGTCGCAGCCCGCGGCGGCGGCGTCGAACAGGTCACGCAGCTCCGGGAGCAGGTGCTGGAAGTCGCAGTCGATCGACAGCACCCACCGGCCGGTGGCGGCGCGGTAGCCGTCGGCCAGGGCGCGCCCCACGCCGCACGGCGGGCGCCGAAACACGGGCCGCACCCGCGGGTCCTGCGCCGCGAGCCCCTCGAGGACCTGCCGCGTGCCGTCGCGGCTGGCGTCGTCGACCAGCACCACCTCGTGGAGGTAGTCGCCGTACAGCTCCCGCAGCCCGTCCACGAGCGGGGCGACGTTCTCCTCCTCGTCGTGACAGGGCACGACCACCGACACGGAGCGGAACAGGGCGGTGTGCTCCGCCAGCGAGGGGCGGGGTCGGCGCCGCGCGGGCGGCGGCAGCTCGGCGTGGACCAACAGGTCGAGGGCCTGCGAGCGGATGCCCGGCGCCGCCTCGAGCAGCACCGCCAGGTTGCGCTGCGCCCAGGAGAGCCCCGGCAGGTCCGGCCCCGTGACGAAGTCGTGCGGCACGGCCTGCGCCCGCACGAACCCCAGCGCGGAGAGCAGCTCGGTCAGCGCGAGCCGACCGGGCGACGCCGCCCCGCCGAGGCCGGCGATGGCGCGCAGCGCGCTGGCTGGGTTCCGGGTCCAGGCGACCAGGTGACCGCCCGGCGCCAGGAGATCGCGCGCCTGGCGCAGCAGCCAGGCGCAGGTGGCGCGGTCCAGCAGGTCGCCGACCACCACCGCGTCGAAGCGGCGGCCCGTCAGTGGGCCGGGGAGGGCGTCGACCGCCAGCACGCCCCGGTCGCGGTCGCCGGGCCCGCCGAAGCGGACCTGGGTAATCGCGACCTCGCCTCGCGTCACCTCCCGCAGGAGCGGCGCGAAGGCGCCCTCACCGCAGCCGAGCTCCAGCACCCGCTGACCGGGCAGGAGGTGCGCCAGGTGGCGCACCGCGTGAGCCCGCCACCGCAGCCGCTCCTGGCCCATGAGGTCGCGGGCGCGACGACGATCCCGCGCCCGCTCCCGCGCCGCCAGCACGTCGAGGCGCGGCTCGCGGGCAGAGGTGGCGCTGCCGTCCCTCGCCCGCTCGGCTCCCAAGGGCGCGCCCACGCCTAGGCTGCCCGCCGGGCGTCGAGCCGGTCGGTCCAGCCGCGGACCAGCTCGACGAACGTCTGCTCGAGCGAGCGCTCCACCCGCCACTCGGGGTAGTGGGAGCGGAAGCGGGCGAGGTTGGTGATGTAGCAGATGTGGTCGCCCGACCGCGCCGACTCCTCGTAGACCCAGCGCACCTCGCGGCCGGTCAGCTCCTCCAGGCGCTCGAACGCCTCCAGGATCGAGCACGAGTTCTCGCGGCCGCCGCCGAGGTTGTAGACCGCCCCCGCGCGGGGGTTCTGGTAGATCGCGGCCACGGCCCGGGCCACGTCCTCGGCGTGCAGGTTGTCGCGGACCTGCTTGCCCTTGTAGCCGTACACGGTGTAGGTCCGTCCCACGAGGTGCGCGCGCACGACGTACGACAGGAAGCCGTGCAGCTCGACCCCGGCGTGTCCGGGCCCGGTCAGGCACCCGCACCGCAGGCAGGTGGTCCGCAGGCCGAAGGTGCGGCCGTACTCCTGGACCATGACGTCGGCCGCGACCTTGCTCGCGCCGAACAGGGAGTGCTTGCTGCGGTCGATCCGCATCGACTCGTCGATCCCGTGGTAGTCCTCGGGGCGGGCGTAATCCCAGCGGGTGGGGGTCTCCACCAGCGGGAGCTCGTTGGGGGCGTCGCCGTACACCTTGTTCGTCGACAGGTGGACGAACACCGCCTCCGCGCTGTGCTGCCGCACCGCCTCCAGCAGGTTGAGCGTCCCCAGCGCGTTGACGTCGAAGTCGTCCAGCGGCCGCCGGGTCGCCAGGTCGTGGCTGGGCTGCGCGGCGCTGTGGACCACGAGGTCGAACGGCCCCTCCTCGCGCAGCAGCGCCATGAGGCCGGCGCGGTCGCGGATGTCGAGGCCGCGGTGGGCGAACCGCCGCGTCCGGGACTGAAGCTGGCGCAGGTTCGGGGTCGTGTCGCCCTCGTCGCCGAAGAAGTCGGCGCGCGCGTTGGAGTCGAGCCCCACGGTCACCCAGCCGGTCTGATCCAGGTGTTCGACCACCGCCGATCCGATGAGCCCGCTCGAGCCTGTGACCAACGCCTTCATCGTTCCTCGCCTTCGTTCGTGGGGTGGGGGGACGGCTCGCCCGCCGCGGCCTGGGGAGGGCAGCGGTAGACGATCCAGCTGGACGGGAGGACCTCTGGAC
Source organism: Planctomycetota bacterium (assembly GCA_041690735.1). GTDB lineage: Bacteria > Planctomycetota > J058 > J058 > J058 > JAWLGW01. The sequence continues at coordinate 503 of JAWLGW010000046.1, read as the reverse complement.
GGGTGGGCGCCACGCGGCCCGCGTAGCACAGCCGGTCACCGCGCCGGTCTTCGGGGCCGACGAAGCGGTAGAAGAAGACCTCCCAGAAGCCGCGCGCGTCGTGGACCTCGTGGCCGCGGAACATGGCCGGGTTCTGCCAGTGGGGGTCGGCCCGCTCCCGGGGTCGCGCCCGGCGGTGGAAGGCCTCGATCACCACGACCTCGCCGGGGTAGCGGTCGAGGAACTCCCGTCGCACCGGGGCGACGCTCTGCACCGGGATGCCGCTGTACAGGGTGAGCGGGAGGTGCTGACTGGGGGTGGCGTACACCCTCGCCCCAGGCGTGAGGTCGAGGCTGCGCAGGTAGGCGGCCGCCTCCAACACGGGCTCGCCGGGACGGGGCCCCGGCGCCGCCAGCGCGCGGAGGCGATCCGTCTGCGTCGCCAGCAGGAGCAGGGCCAGGGGCAGCGCCAGCCAGCGGACGCGGCTCGAGGCGAGGCCCGGGTCGCCGCCGCCGCGGGCGCCG
>JAWLGW010000045.1:0-14894 GCA_041690735.1 Planctomycetota bacterium | reverse complement strand
GCGCGGTGGTGCGCCTGTCGGCCGCGGCGGCGCTGCGCTCCCGCCTGGTGCTGGCGGTGGCGCCGCTGGTCGTCGCCGCCACCGCGGCGATCGCGGCCACCGCCAGCGGGGACGGGTCGCCGGCGGGGCGCATGCGCGCCTTCCTTTCCTGGACCACCGACTTGGCCTCGCTGCTGCTGGCGCTGACCGCGATCTTCCTGTCGGCGGGACTGGCCCAGCGCCTGCGACGGGGGGAGCTGACCCCTTTCGCGGCGGGGCCCCTCTCTCGCCCCGGCCTGCTGATCGGCTGGTGGGTGGGGGTGCTGGCGGTGCTGACCGCGCTCCTCGGCCTCACGCAGGGCGCGATCGCGGCGGGGGCCCACGCCATGGTCGCCGTGGCCGAGCCGGGGGACGCCGCCGCCATGGGCGCCGTGCTGCAGGCGCGGGCGCGCCTGCGCCCCCTGCGGGCCGACCCGGCCGCGATCGCGGCTGCGGCGCGCCAGCGCCTGGCTCAGCTGCGCGAGGAGGGGCGCCTCCCCGAAGGGGTGAGCGAGGCCGAGGCGCTCGAGCAGCTGCAGCGGACCTACGCCCTGCGGCTGCGCTCGGTCCCCAGCCGGCGCGCCCTCGCCTGGCGGTTCGAGGGGCTCGAGGTGAGCGGCGAGGCGACCCTGCGCTTCCGCCACCGGGCCGAGCGCGGCGGCGACGACTTCGTGCCCCGGCCGATCACCGGCGAGCTGGCGGTGGTGCCCGACGGGGCGACGATCGCCGAGGTCCTCCGTGGCCGGTGGAGCGTGGAGCACCCGGTCGAGGTCCGCTTCCCGCCGGGCCTCCTGGCGGGGCACGCCGCGATCGAGATCCGGTACAAGAACCTCGAGTCCCCCCCCACGGTGGTGGTGTTCCCCGAGGGAGGCCCCGAGCTGCTGGTGTCGGCGGGGGGCTTCCTCGGCAACATGGCGCGGGCGGGAGCGGTGCAGCTGGGGCGGGTGGCCTTCCTCGCCGCCGCGGTCACCGCGGCCGCGGCGCTGCTCGACGCGGGCCTGGCGGTGCTGGTCGGCCTGTTCGTGCTGGCGGTGGGGGCGGGGCAGGGCTTCCTGGCGGACGCCCTCGCTCCTGGCGCCTTCGGCGGCGGGGGCCTGGTCGACGCCGCCCTGCGCAACCTCCTGCAGGGCGTCCTGGCCTTGCTCCCTGACCTCGGCCGGGCCGACCTGCCGGCGCTCCTCGCCGGCGGCGAGCAGGTCGCCGGCGCCGACGTGGGGGCGGCCCTGGGGCTCGACCTCGGGCTGCGCGGGGGCGGCGCCCTGCTGCTGGGGGCCCTGCTCCTCGGCCGACGCGAGCTGGGGGCGCTCCGGTGAGGCGGCTCCTGCTGCTGCTCCTCGCGGCCCTGGCGCTGGCGGCCCAGGCGGCGGTGGCGCCCCGCCTGCGCGCGCGTCAGGAGGGGGCGGGGCTGGTCACGCCGGTGAGCGACGGGGGCGGCGTGGCGGCCGAGGTGGCGGTGCCGACCCTCGCCCTGGGCGCGTTCCGCGGCCTCATTACCGACTACCTGTGGCTGCGGCTGATCGCGCTGCGCGAGCGAGGGCGCACCTACGAAGCGCGGCAGCTGGCGGAGCAGATCTGCCGCCTGCAGCCGCGCCTGCCCGGGGTGTGGACCTACCTCGGGCAGCACCTGGCCTACGACATGGCGTCGACCGAGCTGACGCCCGAGGGGCGCTGGCGGTGGCTGCAGAACGGGATCGCCCTGCTGCGCGACCGCGGCCTGCGCCACAACCCCGACGCGCCGCAGCTGTACTACGCCCTGGCGCGGATCTACACCGACCGGATCGGGACCAGCCTCGACGACTTCCACCTGCAGTACAAGACGGCCCACGCCAAGGCCATGCGCAAGCTGCTCGGCGGCGAGAGCCTGCAAGGGCTGGCCGGGGCGCCCACCCTGGCGACCCTGCGGGCGCAGGACCCCGAAGCGGCGGCGCTGCTGGCCGAGGCCCAGGCCCTGGGCTACGCGTCCGCGGCGGCCCTGGTCGAGGCGGAGCACATGCTGGCGCAGGGCGCGACGCCGGGGCACCCCGCCCAGGCGGAGTTCTTCACCCGGGTCCGCGCCAGCGAGGGGTGGCGGCTGCTGCTGCGCGCCGCTCGCGCGGAGGTCCTGCGCCAGGCGCACGGCCTCGACCCGCAGCGGCTGCTGGAGGTGGACCGGGCCTGGGGGCCGCTCGACTGGCGCAGCAGCGACGCCCACGCCGTGTTCTGGGCGGCGGTCGGCGCCGAGGTGGCGGACGCGCAGGGGGCGCACGCCGAGGCGTTCCGCCTCCGCCGCACGGCGCTGCTGGCCCTCAAGAACGCCATGCGGCGCGGCCGCGTGGTGTTCCTCCCCGACGACAGCGCGTTCTTCGCCCCGCAGCTGGACCTGGTGGGCCCGGTCGATGCCCGCTACCGCGCAGGGATCCAGCGGGCGGGCGAGACGCTCCGTCGCCTCGAGGCCGGCGAGGAGCCGGCGCATGACGCTGCTGAGGACGAGGGCGCCGACGACGGCCACGGGCACGCCGAGGAGCCTTCGCCCCTGCAGGACGTGCGCGCGGCGCGGGCGTACATGAACAACCAGATCTCGGCGCGGGAGGACTTCCTCGCCGAGGCGATCACGCTGCTCGCCGAGTACGGGCGCGAGCGCGACGCCGGGCGACTGCTGGTGCGGGCGCGGCAGGCCTATCCCAGCAACGACCTGTTCCAGCTGCCGTACGACCAGCTGCTGGTGGCGCTCATGGCCCGGCGGTTCACCGCCACGGGCACCTTCGAGAACCGCGACAGCATGGCCCAGCTGATCGAGGGCAGCTGGACGCGAGCCTTCACCTTCCTGGCCCTGGGCGAGGAGGAGCGCTACCAGACGTTCGCCCGGCTGGCGCGCGCCAGCCAGGCGCGCTGGGAGCGCTACCTCGCCAGCCAGGGAGGGGTCGATCCCAGCGCCCGGGCGCGCCTGGCGCTCCCCTATGAGGCGCTGCGGCGGCGGGCGCTACACCGGGCGGCGAGCGGTCTGCCGCCTGGCGTGCGCAACATGCTGGCGAGCCGGGTGCCGGGGGTCACCGCCGAGGACCTGGCGAAGCCGCCGCCGGAGCTGGCGCTGCCTGCGCCGCGGGAGGCGCGCTAGTGTCCGCGCCGCCGCTGGGGGGCGCGCTGAGCCCCGCCACGCGCGTGGGCCAGGCGGTGGGCCTCGCTCGCACCACCTACCTCGAGCTGACGCGTCAGCCGGTGTACGGCGTGGTGCTGGCCGCGGCGCTGGTGCTGGTCGCCACCTCGCCGCTGTGGGCGGTGTTCTCGATCGGCCGCGCCCAGGCGCTGGTCCTCGACCTCGGCGCCTCGACCCTGCTGTTCGCCTGCGTGTTCCTGGCGGCCACCGCCCTCGCCGCCGGCGTCGCGGAGCAGGTGCAGGACGGCACGGCCGCGCTCCTCCTCACGCACCCCGTTGGCCCCTCGACCTGGTGCCTGGGCGCCCTGGGCGGCGCGCTGCTGGCCCTGGCGCAGGCGACCCTGGTGCTGGGGCTGGTGCTGCTGTGGGCCGTCGAGAACGGCCCCGATCGCCTCCACCTCGGGGTGACCGGCGCGGGCGGGCTGGGGCTGATCGCGGCGCTGGGCTGGGGCCTGCGGGCCAGCCTCGCTGGGCGCTCGTTCCAGGCGGCGGCCCTGGCCGCGGCGACGGTGCTGTTCCCGGCGGCGCACCTGCTCGGCCGGTTCGTCGCCGCCGACGGGGCTCTGCGGGGCGCGCCGGCCGACCTCGCGCCCCCGGTGGCGCTGGCGGCCGCGGCGCTGGCCTTCCTGGCGGGGGCCCCCTTCGCCGCGCTGGGGATCGCGCTGGCGACCCGCCTGAGCGGCGGCGCGACGGCGGCGATCACGCTGGGCGTGTTCGTCCTGTCGAGCGTCGCCCGCCCCGCGGCCGACGCCCTCGGCGCCTGGGGCTTCCTGGTGGCGGCGCTCCCCGACCTGCAGCTGTACTGGGTCGCCGACGCCGCCTACGGCCGGGTCGACGTCCCGCCGGGCTACGTGGCGGAGGTCGCCTTGTACAGCGGCCTGTACGCCGTGGGCGCGCTGGCCGCGGGCGCGGCGCTGCTGGAGGGGCGCGAGCTCGGACGGTGAGGGGAGGGAGCTGTCGCTGAGCGGGGGCGCCTCGGGTGGCGAAGAAGATGAACGAGGAAAGCAATGCGAGCCAGGGAGCCTCCGCGTCAGCGACAGCCGCTCACCGCGGCGCGCCCTCGAACCGCACCACGCGCTCCAGCTCGCCGGCCCGCCAGCGGAAGCGGTACACGGCCGCGTTCCCGATCATGAACTGCTTGTCCTCCCCGAGGGCCTCCTCGAGCAGGACCCGCAGCACGCCCCCGTGGGTGACCACGATCGCGCGCTCCGCCTCGGCGGCGACCGCGCCCAGGCCGCGCAGGACGCGCTGGCGGAAGGCGGCCAGGGGTTCGGAGCCGGGGATGGCGTCCCGGTCGGCGCGGCTCTTGTAGGCCTCCACCTCGGCCGGGTGGCTGCGGCGCAGCTCGTCCCAGGTCCTCCCCTCCACCGCGCCGAAGCCGCGCTCGCGCAGGTCGCGGCGGGTGTGGAGCGGCGAGAGGCCCAGGCGCTGGGCGACGGCGCGGGCGGTCTGGCTGGCGCGGCGAAGGTCGCTCGCCACCAGCGCGGGCGGCCGGCCGCCGAGGCCTCGCAGCTCCTGGTGCAGCTCGTGCGCGAGGTCGGCGGCCTGGTCGCGGCCGGTCGCGTTCAGCTCGACGTCGATGTGCCCCTGGATCCGGCGGGCGCGGTTCCAGTCGGTCTCCCCGTGTCGCGCCACCCACAGGAGGACGTGTCTCACGAACGCGCTCCGTTTCGCCGAGGAGCAGCAGTCAGCAGTCAGCGGTCAGCAGCGGGTAGTGAGCTCGACTCGGCTGAGGGCTGACAGCTGACGGCTGATCGCTCCTTCAGGCCGTCTCGCGCTCGCCCAGGGACTTCTCGTGCGCGGCGGGCGCCTCGGGCGGCGCAGAGATGTCGCCGCCCATGCCCAGCTCCATCTCGAACTGGCGCAGGGTCTCGTTGGCCTGCAGCGAGCGCGCCTCCTCCTCGATGTTGAACTGGTCGGCGCCCACGCCCTCCATGGCCATGTCGAGCTTGGCCTCGGCCTTGGCCGCGTCGCGCTCGATCTGGTCGACCATCTCGTCGTTGGTGGCGTCGACGCCGTAGGCGCTGAAGGTCTGCATGGCGTCGGCGACCTTGTGCTGCCACTCGGCCTGCCGCTTGGCGCTGAGCGCCTTGTTCGCCTGCTGGATCTTCTCCTCGATCTGCTTGAGGAACGCCTTGCGGTACTTCTCCGCCTTCTCGAACGACTGCTTGGCGACCTCGAGCTGCTTCTCCTGCTGGCCCTTCTCGCGGCGCACCTCCTCGAGGGTGGTGGCGTAGTTGAGGGCGATGTCACGCCGGTTGCCCTTGAGGGCCGCCTTGATCTTGGAGGTCAGGTCGGCCTCGCGCTCGGTGAGCTTGGTGAGGTCCTTCTCGACCAGGGTCACCTGCGCCTTGATCATGGCCAGGTTCTCGTTGATCTGCGGCACCTGGTCCTGCAGGTCGCGGATGTTCTGCTTGAGGATCAGCTCGGGGTCCTCACCCAGCTCGATGAACCAGCCCATGATCGAGCGGATCAGGCGCTTGAAGCGTTGCCACATGGGTCCCCTCCGCAGCCGGCGTGCGCCCGGGAGGTCCGTGGCGCGCGGCGTCATGACCGCTCGCTCCCCGGCGGGCGGCGCACGCCAGACCCTATCGGAAGGCGTAACGCTTGGCAAGGTCGTCGGGTGCACGCCCGTGCCCCTGAGGCTGCCGCCGTGGAGGAGGTGAGAGGAACGACGAACAGTCTGGTTTGCCGGAGGCTGGCTCGGCCCCAGGCTGTCGCAGAGTCTGCGCCCGTGCCCGTCAGAAGCGCGAGAGCACCCCGGACCGGCACGGGGTGCCGCGATCTGATATCCTCCTAACGCAACCGATGGGCCGGCGGCGGCGGGGCGGGCTCATCGGATCATGCGGCGCCAGCACTTAGCGTCAGGACTTGGTGGGAGGAACGGTGACCCAGGCCCCCCTCGACGAGGCGGCGGTACGCCAGGCGACGGAGCGCTGTCGGCTGGTCGGGTCGGCGGGCGCTCCGGTCGAGTTCCACGAGCGCATCGGCTCCACCAACGACCGCGCCGCGGAGCTCGCGGCGGGCGGCGCCGCCGAGGGCGCGCTGGTCGTGGCGGCCCGGCAGGAGGCCGGGCGCGGGCGGCGGGGCCGGACCTGGGTCTCACCTCCCGGCGGGATCTACCTCTCGCTGCTGCTGCGTCCCGACGAGGGCATGCTGCGCCGGCTGCCGGTCACGCTGCTGGGCGGCCTGGCGGCGGCGGAGGCGATCGAGGAGGCCACCGGGCTGAAGCCCGAGCTCAAGTGGCCCAACGACGTGCTGCTCGGCGGCCGCAAGGTGGCGGGGATCCTCGGCGAGATGACCCGCGAGGAGAGCGGCGAGCAGCGGATCGTGCTGGGGGTCGGGATCAACGTGGCGACCGAGCTCGCGGCGCTGCCCCAGGAGCTGCGCGAGGTGGCAGACTCCCTGGCGGCGCACACGGACGAGGTCGACGCGGGCGCGCTGCTGGGGGCCTTCCTGCGCAGGTTCGAGGAGCACTACCTGGCGGTGCGGCGCGGCGGCGGCGCCACGATCCTGGCGGTGGCCTGCGCGCGCATGCCGCTGCTGGGCAAGCCCGTGCGGGTGCGCTTCTCCGAGGAGCGGCAGGTCACCGGGATCGCTAGCGGCCTCAACGCGACGGGCGGGCTGGTGCTCGAGCTCGAGGACGGCACCCGGGAGGTGGTGGTGGCCGGCGAGGTGGAAGGGATGGGGGCCAAGTGACCCCGGCCCCGGCGTCGGTCCCGCTCCCAGGTGGCCGCCGGCTCGACCTCACCCGGCCCGCGGTGATGGGCGTGCTCAACGTGACGCCGGACTCGTTCTCGGACGGGGGCCGCCATCTCGACCGGGACCGGGCCGTGGCCGCGGGGCTGCGCATGCAGGCCGAGGGGGCCGCGATCATCGACGTCGGCGGCGAGTCGACGCGGCCCGGCGCCGGCGCCGTGTCCGTCGCCGAGGAGCGGGCGCGGGTCGTGCCGGTGATCGAGGCGTTGCGGGCGGCGGGCCTCGACGCGCCGATCTCGATCGACACCCGCAAGGCCGAGGTGGCGCGCGAGGCGGTGGCCGCCGGGGCGACGGTGGTCAACGACGTGACGGGGCTCGCCGATCCGGCCATGGCAGCGGTGTGCGCCGCCGCCGGGGCCGCCCTGGTGATCGGCCACATTCAGGGCGAGCCCGCCACCATGCAGCGCGCGCCCCGCTACGAGGACGTGGTCGCCGAGGTGGCCGACTTCCTGACCGCGGCGCGCGATCGGGCCGTGGCCGCGGGCGTCGATCCGGCGGCGGTCCTGGTCGATCCGGGGATCGGCTTCGGCAAGACCCTCGAGCACAACCTGACGCTGCTGCGTCGGCTCGACCGCCTCGCCGCCGTGGCGCCGGTGGTGGTGGGGCTGTCTCGCAAGTCGTTCCTGGGGACCCTCCTCGGCGGACGACCGGTCGGCGAGCGTCTGCACGCCGGGCTCGGCGCCGCGGTGACCGCGGCGCTGGGAGGCGCGCGGGTGATCCGGACCCACGACGTGCGGGCGACCGTGGACGCCCTGACGGTCGCCTGGGAGATCGCGCACGGCGCACAGCGCGCGCGCGCGGGGGAGGCTCCCCGTGTGGCGTGAGCTGACCAACTTCGGCTGGGACAACGTCCCCGAGGTCCTGGTCCTCGCGCTGCTGATCTTCGGCCTGCTCACGGTGCTGCGGGGCACCCGCGGCGAGGGCATGCTCAAGATCCTCGGCGGCGTGCTGGCGGTGGCCTACATCACCCTGCGCACCCTGGCGCTCGAGTACCCCGGCGGCGAGCTCAAGCGCCTGATCATGGTGCTGGACGCGATCTTCCAGGCGTCGGTGATCGCCCTGGTGGTGATCTTCCAGCCCGAGCTGCGGCGGGGCCTGGCCCTCAAGATCCCCCGGTTCTTCGCGGGCGACGTGGCCGAGCGCGAGATCGTGGACGAGGTGGCGACCGCCGCCGCCAAGCTGTCCAAGGCCAAGATCGGGGCGCTGATCGCGCTCGAGCGGGACGACAGCCTCAAGGAGTACGCCGCCAGCGGCACCACGATCGACGCCGAGCCCAAGGCGGACCTGTTGCGCACGATCTTCTACGTGGGCACGCCGCTCCACGACGGCGCGGTGGTCATTCAGAAGGGCCGCCTGGCGGCGGCAGGCTGCTTCCTCCCCCTGACCGACAACCCGTCGGTGCCCAAGTCGCTCGGCACCCGCCACCGGGCGGGGATCGGCCTCAGCGAGGCGGAGGACGCGTTGGTGGTGATCGTCTCCGAGGAGACGGGGATCATCTCGCTGGCCGAGGGGGGCCGGCTCCACCGTGACCTCGACCGCGAGAGCCTGCTGGCCCTGCTCGAGGAGCACTACCTGTCGGCGCAGGAGGAGCAGGAGACGACGGCCGAGGCCGCCCCGATCGACGAGGCGCCGGCCGCCGAGGGCGGCCCCAAGCAGCCGCCGCCGCCGGGGAAGGTGACCACCCGCATCGTCCGGCGCAAGGTGACCTCGTGAGGTCGCGGCCATGATGCGCGACCACTTCCTGAACGGGCTGCTGGCCGTGGTGTTCTCGGTGCTGATCTGGTGCGCCGTGGGGGCGCAGATGAGCACCCGCGACACCACGCGCATCGACTTCGAGGTCGAGGTCCCCCGGGGTTTGATCGTCAGCTACGAGGGCCGCAGCTCGAACCAGGGGCGGCTCGTCCTGCAGGACGTGATCGCCGTCACCGTACGAGGACCCAAGGAGCAGATCGATCGCCTGGGGCAGGCGCGCCTGCCGGGCCGGTTTCCGCTGGCGAGCCTCCCGCCCGAGCAGCTCCAGCGCCACCTCGAGGCGGGCTACGTGCCGGTCGACCCCAAGCGGTGGATCCGCGCCGAGCCGCCCCTGGAGGTGATCGAGACCAACCCGCCCCAGCTGCGCCTCGAGCTGCAGCGGGTGATCGAGGCCGAGCGGTGGGTGGTGCCCGGAGAGGTGCTGGGCAGCCCGGCGCCCGGCAATCGCAAGGGCGAGGTCCGGGTCACCCCCCGGCGGGTGGTGGTCCGCGGCCCGGCCCGGATCCTCAACGTCGACCCCGAGCAGCCCTACCCCACCGAGCCCATCGACCTGGCCGGCGCCGAGGAGACCTTCACCGTCGAGCGCTCCGTGCGCTGCCCCGAGGGGGTGAGCGCCGGACAGCGGGTGCAGGTCCGGGTCGAGATCCTCCCCGAGGTCGTGGTGCGCGGGATCGAGTTCCCGGTGCAGTTCCTGCGCACCGCCTCCCGCGAGGAGCCGATCCGGGGGCTCCCCTTCAAGGTGGAGCCGATCGGCGGCTGGCGGCGCAAGCTCAAGATCGCGGGGCCGGACAAGGCGCTGAAGTCCCTGGAGGACGCCATGGATCGGGCCCGCCTGCTGGGTCAGTTCTCGAGCAAGCTGCCGATCGCGTACGTCACCGACGTCGACCTCCCGGCCCTGGGCACCTCGGGGCAGCCCCTGCAGGATCACCTGACCGTCGAGGTGTCGGGCCTGCCGGAGGGGCTGGAGTACGTGGAGAAGGAGAGCCTCAGCGTCCGGCTGGTGCCGGAGTAGCGGAGGCGACGCTCGCCCCCGAGCGCGTCGACTCGTGCCCTGACGCTAAGTCCACCGTCCAATCCAGCGAATCAGAAGAACGAACCGCAGAGACCGCGGAGCACGCAGAGAGTCGCAGAGAAGACCTCCGCGAATCTCTGCGTGCTCTGCGGTTCGCTCTTCAGCGATTCAAGACGGACTTCGTTTCGTCGTCAGGACGCTAGGCAACAGCTTGCCCGGGTTGAGCAGCCCCTCGGGGTCGAAGGCCTGCTTGATCGCCCGGTGCAGGCGGAGCTCGGTCTCGCCGAGCTGGAAGGGGAGCAGGTCCTTCTGGATCAGGCCCACCCCGTGCTCACCGGTGACGCTGCCGCCCAGGGCGACGACCCGGCGGGCGATCGCGCGGCCGGCCGCCTCTCGCAGCTCGAGCCAGCGCTCCTGCGGGAGCTGGTCGCGGAGCAGGTTCACGTGGAGGTTGCCGTCGCCGGCGTGGCCGTAGGAGAGGGCGCGCAGGCCGAGGGGGGCGAGCTCCTCGTCGATCGCCCGCAGCGCCGCCGGGATGCTGGCCCGCGGCACCGAGACGTCGTACTCGCGGTAGTCGCAGATCCGCTTGACCGCCTCGCCCACCGCGCGGCGGATCGCCCACAGCTCGCGCGCCCGCTCGGGGGTGGGGGCGAGGAGCACGTCGTCGGCGCCCGACTCCAGGCACACCTCGCCCAGGCGCAGGGCGTCCCGCTCCACGTCCTCCTCGTGGCTCCCGTCCACCTCGAGCAGCAGCGAGGCCTCGGCGGTCGAGACCTCGTCGGGGAACCGGCGGCCGAGGTGCTCCTCGGCGGCGGCGAGGGCGGGCCGGGACAGGAGCTCGCAGGCGCAGGGGACGATCCCGGCCTGGAAGATCGCCGCCACCGCGGCGGCCGCTTGCTCCAGGGTGGGGAAGGGGGCCATGAGGGTGCGGCTGGCGGCGGGGAGCGGCAGCAGCTCGAGGGTCACCTCGGTGACGATCGCCAGGGTCCCCTCGCTGCCGACCAGGAGCTGGACCAGGTCGTAGCCGGCCACGTCCTTGCGCAGCTTGCCGCCCAGGCGGATCACCTCGCCGCTCGCCAGCACGGCCTCGAGCCCGAGCACGTAGTGCTTGGTGACCCCGTACTTCACGCAGCGAGGCCCGCCGGCGCACTCGGCCACGTTGCCGCCGATCACGCACGATCCCCGGCTGGCGGGGTCGGGGGGATAGAACAGCCCCTGGGCCTCGACCGCCTCCTGCAGGGTCTGGGTCACGACGCCCGGCTGCACCACCGCGACGAGGTTCTGGCGGTCGATCTCGAGGATCCGATCCATGCGCCGGGTGGACAGGACCACGCCGCCGGCGATCGGCACGGCGCCCCCCGACAGGCCGGTGCCGCCGCCCCGGGCCACGAGCGGCACCCTCGCGGCGGCGCAGGCGCGCAGCACCGCCTGGACCTCGCCGGTGGAGGTGGGGAACACCGCGGCCTCGGGCTCGCCGCGCAAGTCCTCGGTCTCGTCCCGCGCTAACGGCGCCAGCCCCTCGGGATCGGTCACCACCCCCTCGGGGCCGACGGCGGCGCGGAGGGCCTCGAGCACCGCGGGCGTGACGCGGCCGTAGGCGCGCTCAGTCACCCCCGGCTCCGTCTCCGCCCCCGTCGCCCCAGTCGCCGTCGCCCCAGTCGTCCTCGCTGCCCCAGTCGTCACCTCCGCCGCCGCCGTCGGGCTCGGGCGCAGGCTCGACCACGATCGTGAGCGCGTCCTGGGCGATGTGCCGGCGCTCGTCCTGCGCGGTCACCGAGAGCACGTGGGTGCCCGGCCCCAGGGCGGCGGTGGAGAACGAGGCGCCGGTGGCCTGCGTGCCGTCGAGGCGCGAGCGCCACTTGAGGGTCCGCTGCATGGCCTTGAGGGCGTCCACGAGCTTGCGCGCCTGCTCGAAGTCCCGGGCCACGTCGGCGAGCGGCGCCAGCGCCGCCTCGGCCTCGGCGATCGCGGCCCGAGCCGCGGCGCGCGCCTCGCCGTCGCGCGCCTCGTCGAGCGCCCGGCGGGCGTCCTTCACCGCCTGGTCGAGGGCCCCCCAGTCCTGGCCCAGCCGCTGCTCCGCCTCCCGCAGCGCCTGCAGCGTCGCGTCCCGGGCCGCCTCCGCCTCGGTCAAGCCGACCTCACCCACCCCGACCGCGGCGGCGATCGTCACGTCGTCGTACTGCGCCACCGTCAGCGGCCCGCTGCCCTCGCCGGGCGCCTGCAGCTCGACCCGCGGCAGGCCGGTGAACAGGCCCAGCGAGCAGGCCGGGACGTAGGTGATCAGGGCCAGCGCCACGAGGAGCACCAGGATGAACAGCACCGAGGCACGGTACAGGGCGAACACGGGCCGCCGGAAGCGGAGCGACGCGATGAACAGGTTGATCCCCACCGGGGGCGTCGAGTAGCCGATCTCCAGGTTGACCAGGAAGATCACCGCCAGGTGGTAGGGGTCGATGCCGAACTCGTGGGCGACCGGCGCGATCAGGGGCACCACCACCAGGATCGCGCTGAAGATGTCCATGAGGCAGCCCACGATGAGCAGGAACACGTTCAGCATGATCAGGAAGGTGAGCCGGTCGTCGATGTGGGCCTGCATGGCCGCGAGGATCTGCTGGGGGATCCGCTCCAGCGACAGCCAGTCGGCGAAGCCGAGGGCGGTCCCCATGATCAACAGGATCGCGCCCACCAGCACCGCGGTGCGGCGGACGACTCCGGGCAGCTGGCGCACGCCCACGTCCCGGTAGATCACCACCGTTGTGAGCACCACGTAGCAGGCGGTGACGGCGGAGGCCTCGGCGGCGGTGATGAGCCCCGAGTAGATCCCGCCCACCACCACGAACGGCAGCGGCAGCTCCCACAGCGACTCGCGGGCGGCGCGGCGGAGCTCGCCGAAGGTGAAGGACTGGCGGGGGACGTCCGCCTGGATGGCGACCACGAACGAGGTGACGCCCAGGAACAGCACCAGCAGGATCCCCGGCACCAGCGCCGCCTGGAACAGGCGCCCCACGTCCACCCCGCCCACCAGGCCATACACGATGACCGGGAGCGAGGGAGGGAACAGCAGGCCCAGGCTGCCGCCGGTGGTGAGCAGGCCCAGGCTGAACCGCTCGGGGTACCGCTCGCGGAGGAGGATCGGGAACAGCAGCCCGCCGAGGGCGATGATGGTGACGCCCGAGGCCCCGGTGAAGGCGGTGAAGAAGCAGCAGGCGACCAGGGTCACCAGCGCCAGGCCGCCGGGCAGCCAGCCGATCAGGGCGCGGCACAGGTTGATGAGGCGGGTCGGCGCGCGCGACTCGCTCATGAGGGTGCCGGCGAAGGTGAACAGGGGGATCGCGATGAACAGGGGCGAGTCGCCCATGGGGCCGAGCCAGGAGATGAACAGGTTCGCCCCGGCGCCGGCCCGCTCGCCCGAGGTGAAGAAGCCGAGGTCGGGCTTGAGCTGGGTCTCGAGGTACAGCCCCAGACAAGCGGTCGCGGCGATGACCGCGTACAGCGGGGTGCCCAGCAGGGCCAGCAGGGCCAGCGCGACGCCGATCCCGGCCACCGCCGTCCGCGACAGGCCGGTGGTGCTGTACGCCCCCTTCAGCACCGCGCGCTGGGCGACGTCGCCGAAGCCCTCGCTGCGGCCCACGCCCACGTCCAGGGTGGCGCCGGCGCGAGTGGCGGGGGTGGTGAAGGTGAGCGCGCGGCCGCCATCGGCCACCTCCACCTCGTACACCGCCGCCTCGCCCAGCCACACCGTCATGCCCGGCGCGAAGTTCTCGCCGTGGAGCGTGACCTCCTGGCCGCCCGCCGGCGCGCCTCGCGCCGGGTCGACCCGGGTGATCCGGGGGGCCTCGGGCGTGTCCGCCGCTACGGGCTCGAGCGACGGCAGGTCCCCGCCGCAGGCGACCAGCAGCACCACCAGCGAGGTGAGCAGCAGCCCCACCCGCGTGCCCAGGGGCAGGGGGCGCGTCAGCGACAGGGGCCCGCGCCAGCGCTTGCCCGGGGCCTGCTCGGCGGGGCCGATCACGTCTCGCCTCCCGGCGTCCGGACCACGACCACCACCTGGGCGCGCGCCTGAGCGCCGGTGCGGGTCGGGAGGTCAGCCCGCGGCAGCCGCTCGGTGGCGGCGCGCGCCTCGAGCTCCTCGGCCGACTCGGCGTCCCTCGCCTCCTGGTCCAGGCGCAGGCGCTCGGTGTCCGCCACCGTCTCCACGGCGGCTTCGGCGCCGCGCGCCAGCTCCTCCACCGCCGGGTCGAGCTCCTCGGTGGAGTCGATCAGCGCCGCGCCCCGCCGCACCTCGGGCTCGAGCAGGTCCTCGTCGTCGGCGAGGTCCCGGTAGACGGGGATCTCGTCGGTGGAGCGCAGCCCGCCGGGGGGGCTGGGACGCCGGGGGCCGCCGCAGGAGGCGCAGGCGCCGCGCGTCTGCCAGCAGCCGGTGTGGTGCCAGGTTCCGCAGTCGGGGCAGGCCCGCCGGGCCTGTCCCTCTCGCTCCAGGGGCTCGGAGCAGCCGGGGCAGGTGGCGGAGGTCACCTCCTCGGCGCCCGCGCCCGTCGCGCCGGCGGCGCCCGCCGCGGCGGCAGCGGCGGCGCCGGCCAGGCCGCCGCCCGACGGGGCCCCGGAGCGGCTGGCCCGCACCAGCGCCCGCGCCGAGTCGCGGTCGACCGGAGGCCCCTTCCCGAGCCGCCCGCTCTCGACCAGGAGGTCGACCTCGTGCTCCTCCTGAGCCGACCCGATCGCCTCGACGTCGCGTCCGCGGCTCGCCTGGCGCAGCGCCTCGTAGGTCTCGTCGTCGAGCACCACCGCCTCGAGCACCCCCAGCCCGAACCGCCAGCACATGAGCGCCAGCCCCACCGGCACCACGACCAGCAGCGGCCACCGATAGACGGTCAGGCCCAGGGCCTCGACCTCGAACAGGTGCGCCTCGTTGGGGAGCTGGATCCGGAGCATGTAGATCATGCACAAGGCCAGCAGCACGCCGGTGATGGCAAGGGCCGCGCCGTGGGTCAACACCTCGACGCGTCGGCGGCCCCGCGGCCCGAGCAGCTTGGGCAGCGCCTCGATCGCGATGTGGCGCCCCTCGGCGGTGGCGAGGCTCGCGCCCAGCACCCCCACCCAGATCACCAGGTGGCGGGCGATGTTGTCGAACCATCCCACCGGCTGGGGGATCTCGAGGGGTCCCAGGGCGATGCCGCGGAACTGGCGCAGGAAGACCTGCGCGAAGGCCAGCAGCACCAT
>JAWLGW010000044.1:0-14998 GCA_041690735.1 Planctomycetota bacterium | reverse complement strand
GGGCGTTCAGCATCTGCCCGCCCACGAGCTGATTGCGCATGGCGATGGAGCCGAACGCTCGGCGTGAGGTCCACACCCGCGCAGACGGTCGAGCAGCATCGTCGAGATCGATCCAGGCTTGGCCACGAGGGGGCCGAGGATGCCTCAGACTCGGTGGCCTGCCAGCGGGAGCATGTGTTGGAAGCGGAGCTGCAACTCGGGCCCAATGCCTCGCCGAACGGCCACGGCCAGGCGGTGGTTCCTCGATGGCTCGAATAGAGCAAACTGCCACGTCCTCGGGTCGTCGCCGATTGCCGCGCCGAACGCAACGCGAATCTGCCGCGGTTCTTCGCGGTGAAACGAGAAGTCCCCGAGCCCCAGCGCGAGCCCGATCCCTCTGGCCTTGAGGTAGGCCTCCTTCAATGTCCACAAGTCGAAGAAGCGCTGGCGCTGTTGCGACGGCGGGAGCGTCAGGAGCTCCTCGGCTTCGCTGGCAGAGAAGTAACGGTGCGCCAACTGGTGGACGTCGAGCTCGTGCCGAATCTCCTCGACGTCAACCCCTACCTCCCGGTCGAGCGTGACGGCACAGGCGAGCCAGCCGCGCGTGTGCGACAGGTTGATCCTCAGCGGGGGCTGGCCCGGCGGGACCTCCACGTCTGGGCGGCCGAACTCGTTCCGAGTGAACGTCCAGTCCCCGGGATGAACCTCGGCGTAGCGTGAGAGCACCGTGCGTACTAGCGCATGCGAGACAAGGAACTGGTGGCGGTGCTCGGTGTACACGAACCGCTCGTGACGTGCGCGCTCCTCCTCATCCAAGAGCTCCCAGCAGCGACGAACGTGCTCAGGCTGGCGCACGTGCGTGGGGATTGCGGCCCAAACGTGGACCTCGTCCGGGAGGAGCCGCAGGTCGTTGATGTGATGCACGACGTCACCGCCCGAGCCCCGGATCTCCGAGTTTGGGGGGGCCTCTTGAGGTTTGCGCGGCAAATGCCGGTGAGAATCTACTCGAGGAGCATCCCGCGAAGTAGGCTCTCCTCGGGACCATGCCCAACACTTTCAGCCGGAGACGCTGGCGTAGGAGAGGTACCGCCACCCGGGTGCCGGAGAGAACCGCAGCTCAGGCGAAGCGCCTACACGAGCGCCCCGCGGAGGCGATCCGCCACCACCCGCGCCAGGTCGAGCAGCACCACGTTGGCGAGGCGCGGCCTCTCCGAGGCCAGCCGCATGTGGGCCTCGGGCGAGAGGCTGTAGGCCCAGCCCGTTTGGCTGCGAGCGACCACGGACGCGGTGCGCGGGCGGGCGTCAATGAACGCGACTTCGCCCAGGACCGTGCCGGGTCCCACGTCGACGCGCAGCTCGAGTTGCTGGGAGACGACCTCGAGGTGTCCAGCGACGACGAGATAGACGGCGCGATCTCGCGCGCCCTCCTCGATCAACGTCTCGCCTGCGGAGAAGGGGACGCGGTCCATGTGTCGGAGCAGCTCGCCCCAGTCGGCCGCGGACAGGGAAGGCAGCGCGAGGATCCGGCTCTGCTCGCCATCGATCACCTCGCGCAGCTCCTCGGAGATCAGGGCGGCTGCGCGGCTGGCGTGCGGCTCGAACACGATCGACTCGTGGGTCGAGCCGATCGTCCTCACCGTGACCTGACCGGACGTGAGATCGTTCCAGCCATAGCTCAGGTCGGGATCCTGATCGATGGGGACCTCCATTGCGGGGAACCCTGGGTAGGGCTCGGAGACCTCCGTCGCGCGCAGCAGGAGCACGTCGGCCTGGCAGGGCGACGCAGGCTGGTAGGACCCCATGATTTCGTGGCAGGTCGCGAAGTCGTCGACGAAGCGTCTGACGAAGGACTCGGTGAGCGAGGCCGAGAACAGCGCCTCCGCCTCGACTTGCTCGTAGAACCGCTCCATGCGCTCGCTGTCGGGGATCTCGCGCAGCGCGAGGTAGTCGAAGGGGTTCGGGCGCCCTGCGAGCTTCGCGAGGTGGCGACCGATCAACGCCAAGATCGCGGCGCTGTCGTCGGTCATGTGGGCGAGGAACTTGCGCTGGTGCTCGTTGTGGGTTGGGCGGCTGTCGAGGAGCACGAGCCCGCCGACCTCCAGCCCCTCGGCCTCCGCCTGGCGGGCCATTTCGAACGCCACGATCCCGCCGAACGACCAGCCCGCGAAGAGGTAGGGGCCCTCGGGCTGGACCTCCCGAGCGCTGGCGAGGTAGGTCCGGGCCATGCTCTCGATCGTCTCGCCGGCGTAGCCCCCCACGCACTCGAGCCCGTAAAAGGGTCTGTCCGGCATGTGCTCTGCGAGCGTGCGATAGCAGGCCGCGCTCCCGCCCGCGGGGTGAACGCAGAACAAGGGCGTCCGCGCGCCTTCGTCACGGAAGGGCACGAGGCTCTCCGGGGCGCGCAACTCGCCCCGGATCCTCTTCGTCGGCTTGGGCTGGCTCGCCTCCGCCGGGTTCAGGTAGCGAGGCGGGCGCTTGGCGAACCGATCGGCGTCCTCTCGCCGGCCCATGACCTCTGCGAGGCCGGCGACGGTCCGGTGTCGGAGGAGATCCCGCATCGCCAGGTCCAGCCCTGCGGCCGCGGCGTCGGCCGCCATCTGCATCGCCGCGAGCGAGTCGCCGCCCACGGCGAAGAAGTCGTCCTCGATCCCCACGTCCTCGTTCTTCAAGGTGGCGCGGAAGCGCTCGAGGAGCGCCCTCTCGAGGGGCGTGCGCGGGGCGGCGCGTTCATCTCCGCTGCGCCTGGACTCGTTCGGCGGCTCGGGGAGGGCGCGCCGATCGACCTTTCCGTTGATCGTCAGCGGGAGGACGTCCAGGGGCACGATCGCCGCCGGGATCATGAAGGCCGGCAACTCCGCCTGCAGCCGCTCGCGCAGCTCGGGGCCTGCGTCGGCAGCCGGCCCCACGACGTAGGCCACGAGCCGCTGCGCGCTTCCCTCTCCCAGGACGATCACCGTGGCCTCCTTCACGCTCTCCAGCGCGAGGAGGACCTTCTCGATCTCACCGAGCTCGATCCGGTAGCCACGGACCTTCACCTGGTGGTCACGCCGACCGAGGAAGTCCAAGTTCCCGCAGGGAAGCCAGCGGGCGACGTCGCCGGTCCGGTACAGGCGCCCCTCGCCGCTCGGGTCGAAGGGGTCGGGCACGAAGGCCCGCGCCTGAAGCTCGGGGCGTTCGAGGTAGCCCCGACCGATCGTGCGCCCGCCAATGTACAACTCGCCGGCGATCCCGATCGGGACCGGCTGCATCCGGCCGTCGAGGACGTAGGTCTTCACGTTCCCGATCGGAGGACCGATCGGCGGGCGCGCGGTGGGCTCGGGCGGCGCCTCCCACATCGAGGCCATGATCGTCGCCTCGGTCGGGCCGTAGCCGTTGAAGATCCGCTCGGCGCACGGCCGGAGCCCTTCGACCAGCTCGCTCGTGAAGCGCTCCCCGCCGCCCATGACCCAGTCGAAGCGAACGCCCGCCGCCGCGAGAGGCGCCTTGAGGAGGTGCCACAGCGCGGGGGTCGCGAACGCGCTCCGGACGCCGTGCCGGCGGCAGAGCTCGATCAGCGCGTCGGGATCCTGGAGCTCCTCGCGCGTGGGGATCACGGCGCCCCCGCCCGCAGGGAACTGCCACCAGGTGGGGACGAAGGAGCCATCGAACCCGAGGGAGGAGAGGTGCAAGCAGAGGTCCCCCGGGTTGCTCGCAACCTGCGCCGCGACCCACAGCGCGCGCTCGGCGATCGGGCCGTGGGGGATCAGCGCGCCCTTCGGGCGGCCGGTCGACCCCGAGGTGTAGATCACATAGGCCAGGGTCTCGGGCGTGACTTCGACCGCAGGCGGGGAGCTCGGGCGGTCTGCCCAGCCCGTGCGGCTGACGAGGACTCCTCGCACGCCGGCCTCGAGCACGCGACCCGCGTGAGCGTCGTCGTGCACGATCAGGGTGACCGACGCGTCCTCGAACACGCCCACGGCGCGCGAGAGGGGCTCGTCGGGACCCATGGGGACGAAGGCCGCGCCCGACTTGAGGACCGCCGCCTGGCCGACGACGTGCAGCGCGGTGCGGTCGGTCCAGACCGCGACTCGCTGCTCGGGCTTCACCCCCAGCTCGACGAGGCGGTGCGCGAGGCGGTTCGCCAGCGTGTCCAGCTCCAGAACGCTCAGCGTCCCCTCGGCGTCGACCAGCGCGGGGAGGTCCGGCCAGCGCCTCGCGCTGTCCTCGAGGATCCCGTGCAGGAGGCGCGCGCCCTCGAGGTGAACGTCGGTGTCGTTCCAAGCGTAGAGCACCTGGTCCCGCTCGGCCTCGTCGAGGAGCTCCAGGTCGTCGACACGCCGCCCGGGACTCGCGGCAATGCTGGTCAGGAGCTGCTCGTAGTGGCGAATCAGGCGCTCGATCGTCTCGCGCTCGAAGAGGTCGCTCCGGTATTCGACGCGCCCGATCACGCGCCCGCCGCGCTCGTCGAGCTCCATCGTCAGGTCGAACTTCGCCGTGCCGGTGTGCACCTCGAGCTGGTTCATCTCCCAGCCAGCCGAGTGGCGCGGGCTCTCGGGTTCGAGCACGAACGCGACCTGGATCGGGAGCGAACGCTCTCGGCTGGGGTCCATGGAGATCTGGCGAGCGGCGAGCTGAAAGGGCAGGTCCTGGTGCGCGAAGGCGTCCTCGCACACCTCCTTCGTCCGCGCGAGGACGTCCAGGAAGCTCCCGCCCTCGGGGAGCTGCGTGCGTAGGATCATGGTGTTGAGGAAGTCGCCGATCTGGCGCTCGAGGCCTGGGACGTCTCGTCCTGCGACGACGGTCGCGACCGCCACGTCTCGCTGGCCGGTGTAACGGTAGAGGAGCGCCTTAAAAGCGCCGAGCAGGACGTGGAACGAGGAGGCGCCCTCCGCGCGCGCCAGCTCGCGCAGGCGGCGCGTGAGGTGCGACGGCAGCTCGAGGGTCACCCGCCCGCCGGCGAAGGACTCGCCCGCCTTGCGCGGGCGGTCGGTCGGGAGGTCGAGCGGCTCCAGGCCGCGCAGCTTCTCCGACCAGAACGCGAGCTGCGGCTCCCAGTCCGCGACCTCGGCGCGCGAGCGCTGCGACGCGACCAGGTCGCGGTAGCGGTGCGGCAACGCAGGCAGGTCGACGGGGCGGCCCGCCTGCGCCGCGCGGTAGGCCGCCTGCAGCTCGGGCAGGAAGACGTGGAACATGGCGACGCCGTCGATCGCGACGTGGTGGCACACCAGGTAGAGCCGCGCGAGGTGGTCCCCGAGCAGCACGAGGTGGAAGCGAATCGGCGCCTCCGAGGCCAGGTCGAAGGGGCGCTTGGCCTGCGCGGTCGCGATTCGCGACCCCTCCTCCAGCGCGCGCTCGCGGGGGAGGTGGCGGAGGTCCGAGCGCCTCAGGCGGACGCGCGTGTGCGCCTCGAAGCGCTGGGCTGGGCGGCCGCCGTCCTGGCACAGGCGCAGCCTGAGCGCCTCGTGCCGCTCGACCAGCACGTTCAGCGCCTCCTCGAGGGCGCCGACGTCGATCGCCTCCGGGATCGTTATGTCCAACGGCTCGTTGTAGTAGACCGCCCGCGGGTCGGCCTGCTGGTGCAGCCAGACCTGCTCCTGCGAGAAGGAGAGGGGCACGGGCGCGTCGTCAGCCTGGCGCTCGATCTCCGACGCCTCCTCGCGCGAGAGAGAGCGGAGGTGCGCGGCGAGCCGCGCCACGGTGGGTGAGGCGAACAGGTCGCCCATGCGGAGGCGAACGGCGTGCCGGTCGGCCAGCTCGGTCACGATCGCTGCGGCCAAGAGGGACTGGCCGCCGAGGCCGTAGAACTCGGCATCGACGCCGATCTCGTCCGCCGGGAGCCCGAGGTGGCGCGCCCACACCTCGCGGACCTCGGCCTCCAGCTCGTCCCGCGGAGACACGTGGGCCACGTCGCTCGTGAGCACCTCGACGACGCGCTCTGGGAGGGCGCGCCGATCCACCTTCCCGGTCGCAGCGAGGGGAAACGCGTCGAGCCGTCGAAACACGGCGGGGACCATGTAGGCCGGGAGGCGGCTCTGAACGACGGCGCGCAGATCGGCGACGGTGGGGACGGCGTCCGGGTCGCTGGCGACGACGTAAGCGGCGAGTCGCTTGGTGCCCGTGACGTCCTCCTCGGCCAGGACCTCGGCCCCCTCCACAGCCGGGTGCGCGCGGAGGGCGAGCTCGATCTCCTCGAGCTCGATTCGGAACCCGCGGATCTTCACCTGGTTGTCGACTCGCCCCACGAACACGAGGTCCCCGGAGGGGAGGCGGCGGACGAGGTCGCCCGTCCGGTAGACTCGCTCGCCCACCGGCGGCGGCAGCTCCACGAAGCGCTCGCCGGTCAGGTCGGGGAGGTTGAGGTAGGAGCGCGCGAGGCCCAGGCCACCCACGAGGAGCTCGCCGACCTCGCCCTCGCCCACGAGCTCGCCCTCGCTCGAGACGACGTAGCAGCTCGAGTTCGAGATCGCCTTCCCGATCGGGACGCTCGCGCCCTCGTCCGGTCGCGTTCGGATCTCGTACCAGGTCGAGTAGGTCGTGTTCTCGGTCGGCCCGTAGACGTTGTAGAGGTGCTCGGGGAGGGCGCCCGCGTCCCACAGGCCCCGCAGGATTGGCGCCGAGGCGGCCTCTCCGCCGAACATGACGTAGCGCAGCCCAGTGAAGAGGCGCGGGTTCGCTGCGGCGTGCTGGTTGAACAAGCCAGTCGTGAGGAAGAGCACGCTGACGCGCTCCTGCTCCAGGACCTCACGGAACCGGTCGGGGTCGACGACGTCGTCGGGGTCGAGGAGCGCCAGGCGAGCCCCGTTCAGGAGGGCCCCCCAGATCTCGAAGGTCGCCGCGTCGAAGGCCACGTTGGCGGCCTGCGCGAACACGTCCGCGGGGCTCGCGTCGAGGTAATCGGTCTCGAGCACGAGCCGCGCGACGCCCTCGTGGCGAATCGCGACGCCCTTGGGGCGGCCGGTTGAACCGGACGTGTACATCACGTAGCAGAGGTCGTCCGGGTCCACGGATCGCCCCAGACGGGTCTCTGGGCACGCGCTCACGACACCCGCCTCGAGGTCGAGATCGAGCAGGCGCGGAGCTCGCTCCATCCCCGCGAGCATCGGCTCGACGTCGGTCCGGCTGGCCGAATCGGTCACGACCACTCGCGCCCCCGAGTCCTCCAGGCAGAGCTGCATGCGCCCCGGGGGGGTGAGGGGATCGATCGGGACGTAGGCCGCGCCCAGCTTGAGGATCGCGAGCATCGTCGCGACCTGGTCGACGCCCTTCTGCAAGCAGAACGGGATCAGCAAGTCTCCCGTGTGACTGACTCCTCCTGTGCGCTCGATCCAGCGCGCCAGCTGGTTCGCGCGCCGATCGAGCTCGGCGTAGGTCCACACCCGGCCACGATAGGAGAGGGCCACGGCGTTCGGGTCCGACTGAACGCGGCTGGCGAAGGCCTCGGGGAGGGAGGGAAGCGCGGTCGGCATTGGCTCTCCTTCGCCTCGACCCTTGGGGGGACAGGCGCGCGAGACGAGCTCTGAGGTCAAGCGATTCGTGGGCTTCGAGCTGAACGGCAGTCCGCCGCCGGCGTCGGTGACGGGGAGCAGGGGAGCGAGACGCGCCCGCCCATCGGCGTCAGCGAGCCGCGGCAGGCTGCAAGGAGGAGCGGGGATCGCATGGCGTGACTCCGAGGCGACGGGCGTGCACGGGGGCCACCTCCGTAGCGCTCCGCTCTCAGGGATTGGATCACAAAGTTCGGCGACATTTCTTTGCCTAAGAGTCGTTAGGCGGCACGAGGGAACGCGGGACGTCGCCCAGCGCTCCCGCGGAAGACGGCAAGGGCCTTGGATACCGCTCGGGTGGCCCGGGACGCGGGCCCTCGCGGACACGGCACACGGCCCGCGTCACGCGCGGCTTGTCCTTGAGCTTCCGGTGGGATCCACATAGAAGCCGCGGGCCTGCGAGTACTAGAGGAAGGCCCTCGTGACCTTCGGTTCCAGCGGATCCCCGCGCTCGACGATCGCCTCGGTGTTGTCGGGGACGGTGACCTCGACGACGCCGCCCGAGAAGGACTACGCGGCCTCGCAGGCCGCGTGGTCCTTCTCGGTCGTCTCGCGCACGAGCGGGTAAACGGAACCGGTAGCGCGAGACGCTCGGCGTGAAGATCAACGTCCGGGAGCGGCGCCGCTTCCCGTCGGCGTCGGGCTCGTACTCACCGACCCAGCCGGAGTCGATCTGCAGCTCCTCGCCGGGCTCCCCGTCCCGTCTCCTCGGACTCCGGGGAGAATGTCGGCACGTCCGCGTAGCTTGCGCGGATCAGCTCTTCGCCCGCACCATGTCGCTCAGCTCGTCCACCAGCCGCAGCATGCGGTCGCAGGTCTCGCGGCCGATGTCGTCCTCCTCCAGGCGGGCGAAGGCATCGGCGAGGTCCGCCTTCTCCCCGGGGCCGAGCAGCTCCTCGACCATCGGGAACACCACCTCGTCCTCGGTGCGGATGTGCTCGCGCAGGAGGTGGGTGTAGGCGCCGGCGGCTCGGGCGAAGGCCTCGCCCGCGGCCCGCTCGCCGGGGCCCATGGCGTCGAGGGCCCGCTCCATGGTCACCAGGGCGTCGCGGGCCTGCTCGTGCTCGTCGCACATGACGGCGATGGGGCCGGTGCCGGTGGGCAGGCCGGCCGCCTCCATGGCGGGGAACAGCAGCTGCTCCTCCTTGCCGTGGTGGAGGGCGTCGGCGTAGGTGCGGATGAACTCCAGGGCCTGCTCGCAGGCGTCGACGGGGGCCTCGCCAGCGTCGGCCAGCCGGCCCAGCGCGTCCAGTACGTCCAGCAGGCGCGAGATCGCACGGTGCTCCCGAATCAGGGCGCCCGTCAGCGACGGGGTGGGGGCGTCGCTCATGGGTCCAGCCTCAGGTCCAGGGCCAGCCGCGGCGCGGGGCGGAAGCCCTGCCGGGCGAAGAAGCGCACCAGGTCGTGGGCGTCCCACTCCACCTCGGTCCGGAGCGACTCGACGCCCAGGGAGCGCATGTTCATGACCAGCTGCCGGAGCAGGGCGGCGCCCACCCCGCGGCCGGCGAGCTCGGGCTCCACCCCGAGCGAGTCGATCACCGCCGCCGGCTCGGGGAGGCCGAACTCCCCGTAGTAGACCCGGCCAAGGAGGAAGCCCGCCACCACCCCGTCCAGCTCGGCTGCCAGCGAGATCCGGGGCCGGGAGCCCTGCGCCTCGTCCAGCTTGCGCTGGTAGTACTCGCGGCGCGTGCGGCCGGCTCGGGCGGCGTCGATCCGCACCACCGCCTCGAGGTCGTCTTCCCGCAGGTCCCGCACCGTCACGAGCTCGACCTCGAGCGTGCCCGCGTCTCGACCCTTCGACTCGCGCTCCAGCTCCGGCATGCACGCCTCCTTCAGGCGATCAGCTGTCCTCCGTCGACCCGCAGCACCTGCCCCGTCACGTGGCTCGCCAGGGGCGAGGCCAGGAACAGGATCGCGTCCGCCACCTCCTCGGGCTGGCCCAGGCGCCCCAGGGCCGTCTCCTCGCGCGCTCGCGCCAGCACGTCGGCCGGGAGCGCGGCGGTCATGGCGGTCTCGATGAGCCCGGGAGAGACGGCGTTCACCCGCACCCCGAACCGCCCCAGCTCGCGGGCCGCGGTCTTGCCGAGGCCGATCAGCCCCGCCTTGGAGGCGGCGTAGTTCGCCTGGCCCAGCTTGCCGCGCTCGCCGTTGATCGAGGCCACCAGCGTGACCGAGCGGTCCCCCTGCCCCTCGCGCAGCCGCGGGGCCGCGGTCCGCAGCAGGTGGAAGGCGCCGGTCAGGTTGACGGCGAGGACCTCGGCCCAGGCCTCGAGCTCGAGCTTCCACAGCACCCGGTCGCGGGTGATCCCGGCGCAGAACACCACATGGTCGAGGCCCTCCAGGCAGGTCGCCGCCTCGGCCACGGCGGCCTCCACGGCCTGGGGGTCGGCCAGGTCTGCCGCGACGAACGTCGCCTGAGGCCCCTCCGAGCCGAGCTCGGGCGGGCGCAGGTCGAGGCAGGCGACACGGGCGCCGGCGGCCTGGAAGGCGCGCAGGGTCGCGCCGCCGATCCCGCCGCTGCCGCCCGCCACCAGGACGGCGCGGTCCTCGAGGCCCAGGGAGCGTCGGGGGGAGCGTTGGGGCGAGCGTCCGGGCGCGGCCGCAGGCGCGCTCACGGCGCCTCCGCCGCCCGGCGCCGAGTGCCGGCGATCACGGCCTGCGCCGCGCCCCTGGCCTCCAGCTTGTCGAGGCGGAACTTGCCCCAGCAGGCAGCCCCGATCGCCCCGGCGTACACCGAGCGCTCGTGCGTCACCACTCGCCAGCTCGAGGAGGCGGACTCCGCCTCCTCGGAGATCGCGGCGACCAGCCCGCGGTTGGCGGCGAGGCCGCCGCTCATGAGCACCACGTCGCGGGCCTTCACCGAGTTGAGCAGGCGCACGATCCGCGAGGCCATGGAGAGGTGGATCCCCTTGAGGATGTTGGGCACCGAGATCCCGCGGGAGACCATGTTGATCACGTCGGTCTCGGCCAGCACGGCGCAGATGCTCGAGCAGCGCTCGGGGTCGTCCGCCTGCAGCGACAGCTCCCCCAGCTCCTCCAGGGCGACCCCCAGGTAGCGGCCGATGTTCTCCAGGAACTGCCCCGAGCCCGAGGCGCACTGGCTGGTCATGCGGTAGTCGAGCACCTTGCTGCGCGCGTCCATGACCATGGCCCGCCCGTGGAGGGCGCCGATGTCGACGGCCGCCCGCGCCTCGGGGCACAGCTCGATCGCGCCGCGGGCGTGGGTGGTCATGCCGTAGAAGTGGCCGGTGCGGAAGGCCACCAGGTCGCCCTCGCCGGTGCTGGCGACGTAGGCTACGTCCGAGCGGGCGACCCCCGCGTCCTCCAGCGCCCGGGCGTAGGCCGCCTCGATCACGCTGACCACGTCCCGCTTGCGGACCCGCTCCCGGTGACAGGCGAGGATGCGCCTGCCCTCTCGGCCGTGGTCCATGACCACGGCCTTGACCGCGCTCGAGCCGACGTCGATCCCGGTGGTGATCACGCCGCGCCTCCTTCAGGCCGCCCCGGCGTGGGGAGCGCGCGCGTCGCGGAGGGCGAACAGCGCCGCGCCCAGGGCGCCGGTGTAGATCGAGCTGGGCGAGATGTTGATGGTGACCTCGCCGTAGTTCTCACGGACCAGCCGCTCCAGCGCGGCGACGGCGGCGGGGTTGTTGGCGACGCCGCCGGTGAAGGTGAGCTCGTCGCGGATCCCCCCGGAGCGGGCGAGGAGCGACATGGCCCGCAGGATGATCGCCCGGTGCAGGCCGGCCAGGATGTCCTCCCGCGCCTGGCCCAGGGTCAGCCGCTCGCGCAGCTCGGCCCCCGCGAACACCGTGCAGGTCGAGTTGATCCGCACGTGGCGGGTCGACCGCTGCGCCAGGGGGCCCAGCTCGTGGACGCCGAGGTTCATCTCGTCGGCGATGTAGCCCAGGTAGCGGCCGCACCCGGCGGCGCAGCGGTCGTTCATCTGGAAGCTGGTGACGATCCCCCGCTCGTCCACCTGGATCGCCTTGGTGTCCTGGCCGCCGATGTCGAGGACTGTGGCGGTGCCCGGGAACATGTGGTGGGCCCCCAGGCCGTGGCAGAGGATCTCCGAGCGGATCTGGCTCTTGGGGAAGGGGAGGCGAGCCCGGCCGTAGCCCGTGCCCACCTCGGTTTGGATGTCCACCGCCGCGGCGGCGGCTCGCTCCAGCTCGGGCCCGATGGACGAGGCCTGGCTGGGGGCGAGGCCCGCCTCGCCCAGGGCCTCGGCCAGCCCGTCGCCGACCACCTCGGCGAAGGGGAGGTCGAGCACCCGGTTCTCCACCTTGAGGATCGCCTTGTCGAACACCGCCAGCAGCGCCTCGTAGGGGAGGCGCGGCCCGTCCGCGCGCTCCTCGGCCAGGGCGGCGTACTGGCTGGCGGCGTTGTCGCGGAAGAAGTCGGAGCGGCGCTGGTCTCCCTCCGCGAACAGCGCCGGCGCCCGCCCGCGCATGATCGCCAGCAGCTCGCGCACCGGATCGACCAGCGCGGCGCCGGGGAACAGCGCCTCCACCGCCGGCGTCTCTCGCAGCATCTCCTCCTCCAGCACCTCGAGGGCCGCGAGGTGCTGCGCCAGGCGGAAGCGGGACTCGAGGCGGCCGAGCAGGCGCTGCCGCACCGCGTGGGGGAGGTCGAGGCGGGACAGGGCGCGCCCGCACAGGGTGAACCGCGCGTCGGCCAGCGCCTCGCCCTTGGCGATGGCGCAGGCGACGTCGTAGTCGCTGCGGCTGTTGGTGAGGCCCTTGCCGAGGACCTGCCCCTCCTCGTCGAGGATCACCGCCTTGGTGGTGGTGCTGCCGAGGTCGATGCCGACGAAGTGCCTCATACGGTGGTGAGCCTCCGCCCGCCCTGGCGGCGGTCGCCGCGGCGCTGCTCGATCATCTGCAGGTAGGACTCGACCCGGTTCTTGATGTTGGCGGCCGAGAAGTAGCGGGGGTCGACGAGGTCGCTCTCGATGAACCCCCCGGGGCGGCCGGTGCGCCGCTCGACCTCGCGCAGCATCAGCAGCTGCCCGGCGGAGAACGAGTTGCACGACTTGACCGAGTTGATGACCAGGCCGTCGGCCTCGTAGTCCTCGATGTAGCGGACCAGCTTGTCGATCCGGGCGCCGAGGTTGCGGTTGGTGTAGCAAGAGAGGCAGTACTCGGCCAGCGACTCCAGCGGCCGCGAGGGGTCGTGGCGGAAGCCGTCGTCGTAGCTGCCCCCGACCTTGGTGTAGGTGGAGGCGACGGCGACCGCGCCCTCGTCGTGGAACATCTTCCAGAACTTGCGGAAGCTGGTCCAGTTGGGCGGCCCCTCGAACACCAGCCGGAACCGCTCCTCCGCGAGGGTGCCCTCCGGCGTCACCGGGCCCAGGCCGGCGTCGATCCGGGCCTGCACCTCGGCCCGCAGCTCGCGGTAGTAGTCGATGCAGTCCTCGGTGCCGCGGAAGGCCGAGAAGATGGGCCCCACGTAGTACACGGCGCCGAAGTAGCCGTCGATCGGCGCCGGGCGGCGCTTCGCCGACTCCAGGACCCACACCAGGTCGTCCTCGGCCCGGGCGGAGCGCGCCAGGAGCTCGCTCAGGCGGTCCTCGTCGTACCGCTGCCCCGACAGGCGCTCCAGGGCGGGGATCACCTCCTGGCGGAGCTGCCGGACCACGTATTCGACCATGGCCGGCGTGCTCTCCCCCTGGTACTGGTAGGGGACCTGCAGCATGTTCGTCGGGCAGCCGCTGTACTCCTCGCGCAGGATCTCGAACCACTTCATGAAGGTGAAGCAGCCGGTGTAGGAGAGGAGCAGCAGGTCGGGGTCGGGGAGGCGCTGCCCGGTGGGGCCGATGTTCCCCGACCGCTTCATGCCCACGTCGCACTTGACGTAGGTGCACACGTCCTCGCTGTGGCCCACCTTCTCGGCCTCGCGGATGAAGCCTCGCGAGCGCTGGCGCATGCCCGACTGGAGCGCGTTGATCTCGGGGAGCACCGGCAGCAGGTCGAACGACAGGATCAGCTCGGTCAGGTTGCCGGGCACGAAGGTGTAGACCACCTTCTTCCCCGTCTCGCCGGCGCGCGCCAGCTGATCGAAGTACTGGGCCAGCATCTGCTTCTGCTTCAGCTGGCTGGCGTCCTTGACGGCCTGGGTGTCCTTGGGGGCGCTCACGTCTCGCTCCAGATCTTGATCGAGTCGGCGAAGGCGCCCGTCTGCTCGCGGATCACCTGGAACTGACCGTTGTTCTCGGCGTACTTGAACGAGGTCGTGGGCAGCCCCGCCTTGGCCACCGCCGCCTCGGTCATGGGCTGATCGAGGAGGGCCGGGTCGCAGAAGCTCGCGGCGGCGAACACCACCCCCTCGGCGCCGGCGGCGCGCGCCTCCTCCAGCAGTCCGGCCCCCTTCTCGCCGCGGTCCAGGTACATCGTCTGGCAGGGGACGCTCCGCGTCACGAAGGCGCGCGCCAGGGCGGCCAGCGGGTCGTCGGCGTCTGCGTCCACGTCCCCCGCGATGAACCTGGCGCCGCGGGCGAAGTCGTCGGCGACCACGTAGCAGCCGGAGCGCTCCAGGGTGAGCAGGAGCCCCAGGGGGGGCTGCTCGCAGAAGCAGCCGGTCAGGGCGACGCGCGCCCGGTCCTCCACGGGGCGCTCCGAGGCCCGGGCCGCCTCGGTGTACTCGGCCAGGAGGACGTTGTGCTCCTCGACCGGGATCACGTTCCCCGCGCGCAGCACCTGGTACAGCTCCGTGGTCGGCACCAGCCAGGGCGCCTCCTGCCGGAGCGCGTACAGGGCGGCGATGAGGCGCCGGTTCTCGTTGTAGAGCGCGATCGAGGCCCGCAGGGCGTCCTCGTCCACGCGCCGCCCGGAGAGCTGCTCCATCTCGGCCAGCAGGGTGCGCAGCTCGTGCTCCATGAACTTGCCCCCCAGGTCCGGGGCGAAGTTCTGGGGCACGTCGAAGTAGCGCACGTAGCTGTCCGGGAACAGCACCTGCCACATGCCCGACAGGTTGCGGATCACGTCGCAGGTGCTGGGGAAGATCATGCCGTCGAGGGCGTCGAGGGCCCCGCTGAGGCCGAGCTCGATGGTGCTGCGCGGGATCTGACAGATGTAGCTCTGGAAGTAGGCGTCGCCCCGCACGATCTCCACCGCGTCGCCGCCGCCCCACACCCCGACCGGCAGGACGCCGGCGGCGTGCAGGACCTCCCGGGGCACGTACACCGGCATGTACCCCACCGCCTTGCCGCCGGTCTGCTCCTTCCAGCGCTGGACCGCCTCCAGCCGCAGGTCTCCGGCCAGCGACTCGGCGCGCCGGCGCACCGCCTCCAGCTGCTCGTTCACCTGTGGGTCCACGCGGGCTCCCTCCTCTCCAGGAAGGCGGCGATCCCCTCCCGCCCGTCCTCGCTGCCGATCAGCTCCTCGAGGTAGCGCCGCTCGAGGAGGGGCAGCTCCGCCTCCAGGGCGCGACGCAGGCCCAGCCGGGACGCCCAGGCGGCGTGGCGCAGGGCCACCGCCGAGCGCGGCGCCAGGTGCTCG
>JAWLGW010000043.1:0-15077 GCA_041690735.1 Planctomycetota bacterium | reverse complement strand
GCGTCGTGCTCGGCGCCGCCGTTGCCCGACAGCTCGTCCTCTCGCTCGTCCGCGCTCACTTCTTGGTCTCCGGCCCGAAGACCACGACTCGCCCCGTGGCGCGGTTCACCGCGTAGCCCGCGGAGAACGCCTCCTCGACGTCCGCGGCCGCGAACACGTGCCAACCGTCGACCTCGGTCCTCAGCGACAGCTCGCGGGTGCGCGCGCCGGGCAGCTGGCGCAGCAGCGCCAGCGCCTGAGCCGGCGTGGCGGGCGGCGCCTCGGCCTTGCCCAGCAGCGCCCGCCCCTGCTCGACCCGCGCCCGCAGCGCCGCGGCCGCCTCGGGGGTGCCGTTCGCCTCCGGCGGGAGCGCGTCGCGCCCCAGCACCTCCACGCCGGTCGCGGTGATCTCGATCACCTGCTGCGGCCCGTGGATCTCCTTGGCCCGCTCGGGGTGGCCCGACTCCTCGGCGTAGTGCCGCGCCAGCTCCTCGGAGATCGTCTTGCGGGTCGCCGTCCCCTGGACCAACACCTGCCGCTCGTGGGCGTCGCGCGGCACGAAGAAGGCATAGCCGGCGAACTTCACCCGCACCTCGCGATCGCCGGTGCGCAGGACCATCCAGCAGCCCTTGGCCTGGCACACGTCGGCGATCGTCCCCTCGATCCGGAGCACCTTGCCGTGGAAGGCCTCGGGGTCCTCGACCACCGCCGCCAGCGGCGTCGCCTCCTCGAGCTTCACCCCCTCGCCGAACACCCCGGCCGGGGCGCCCAGCGGCGGCAAGGTCGGCTTGGCAGGGCGCGACGTGGGGCGAGAGTCCTGCCCCAGGGCAGGCAGCGTGACGAGGAGCGCACACAGGAACAGCGCGAGACGCATCATAAGGATGCCTCCTGAAAGGGCGCGGAGTCTAACACGCACCCGAGAAGGGAGCCGGCCTCACCGAAGGCGCCTGCGGCTCTCCTGAGTATCATGCGCGCCCGCCCGGAGCAGCCCATGACGCAAGACTCGCCTCATCCGGCCCAGCGCTTGACCGAGATCCTGCGGGTCCGGTACCCGATCGTGCAGGGCGGCATGACCTTCGGGTCGGACGCCCGCCTGGTGGCCGCCGTCAGCGACGCCGGCGGGCTGGGCACCCTGGGCGCCTTCCACTACCGGACCTACGAGCGGGTCATGGAGCAGGTGGAGGCGATCCGCCGGGCGACCGACCGCCCCTTCGCGGTGAACGTCCCCTTCTTCGAGAACAACGTCCCGCTGGTCCAGGCCCTCGCCCGAGAGGGCGGGGTGCGCTGCTTCACCCTGGGCGGCTGGCTGAGCGACGAGGTGGCCGCCCTCAAGGAGGAGCTCGGCCTCACCCTGCTGGTGAGCGTCAACAGCCCCACCGCCGCCCGCCTGGTGGAGGGGCGCCCCTACGACGTCTTGATCGTGCAGGGGAACGAGTCCGGCGGCGCCAACTCCCACTACACCACCCGGCAGCTGTTCGACCTGATCGCCCCCACCACCGCGGCCCCGGTGCTCCTCGCCGGCGGCCAGTGGGACGGCGCCGACCTGCACCGAGCGCTGCTCCTCGGCGCCGCCGGGATCCAGCTCGGCACCCGCTTCTTCTTCTCCGAGGAGAGCCCCCTGCACCCCTCGATCAAGCAGCAGGTCCTGCGCACCAACCGCAAGCGCCCGGTGACCACCACCCTCACCCCGGTCACCGACACCCTCAACATGCGGTTCGTCACCAACAAGCCCTTCAAGCAGGGCGTCAAGTCGGGCCAGGTGGTGGAGACCTTCCAGGACAAGGAGAAGGTGTTCGCCCTCAGCGAGGCCTTCTTCGAGGAGCAGAAGGGCCCGATCCTGATCTACTCGGGCGCGGCGGTGTACAAGCTGGCCGCGATCGAGGACTGCCACACGATCGTGTCCTCGATCGTGGCGGAGTACCGGGCCCTGGCGGAGGCGCAGCTGCCCGGCTTCTGAGCGGCTGGCCTGCCTGGCTGCGAGGTAGCTGTTCGGCGCGCAGAGGGACAGGATGACTGCATGACGAACGCGGCCCGCGACCTCCTAAATGAGGGGGCACGATTCGGCGTCGTCTTCTCTCCCGCCCGGCTCGCGCGCTGCTGCTCGGCTTGATCCGGGCACGCGCGGTTAGCAGTTAGCTGTTGTCGCGCCTTGTCCAGGCCGCTTGCGAGGAGCTCTCGAGGAGCGACAGCTCTAACAGCTAATGGCTAACTGCTAACCGCTAGGTGCCGCGCGACGAGCGACTCGGGATCGTGCCCCCTCACTTGGCAAGCGCTTCGCCTCCCCCCCGAGGAGCGCACCCGCCTCGCATGCGATCTGCTCGAGAGCGTGGACACCGGAGACGCTGGCGACCTGTCGGACGCCTGGGTCGAGGAGCTCGAGCAGCGTGTCGATCACGTCGCGTCGTGTTCCTCGAGTTGCGGATCGCCATCGCGTGGTCGCGATCGCCCATACGCGTCAACGGCCAGACTACTGCGCGACGCGCCTGCGCCCCCGCTGATCCGGCTCGAGGTATCGCTCCCAGGCCGCGACGGCCGCCCGCCGCGCCGCGGGGAGCCGGGCGAGCGAGAGCCACGCGTCGCCCACGAGCACCAGGTGAGAGCGCGAGGGCGTGTCGCGCGGCTCGGGGGGCGCCGCGGGAACCGGGGAACCCGGCTCGACCGAGGTCGCGCGCGCCACGGCCGGCGCCACCCCAGGCGCCGCCGGCGGGGCGACGGCCGGGACGGGGTCACCCACCAGCGCCTCCGCCAGCGCCCGCACGGCGTCGGAATGCGCCGGCCACTCGGCGCGGACGGTCCAGGGGCCCAGGCCATGCGGCGGCCCCTCCCACTGGCACACGACGCCGCGGTCGCCGTCGAACAGCAGGCCGTCGTCGCCGGTGAAGTGGGAGCGAATGCGCGCCACGCGGACGCCGGCGGGCGCGGGGCCGCCCGCGAGCAGCGCGCGCAGCGCCGCCAGGACCTCCTCGGGCGCCTCGCGCGCGTCGCGCAGGGGGCTCCGGACCTGGTTCGGCGCCAGCGGCTCCTCAGCAGGCGCCGGCGGCTTCGCTCCCGCTCCGGTGAGCCAGCCGAGCAGCCGTCGCAGCATGACGGCCTACTCGCCCGCCGCCGCCGCGCGGGGCCGCCGCCCCAGGGCCAGCTCGAGGTCGGGGTTGCTGCCGTCGAGCTTCCACAAGAAGCCGTCCAGGAGGTAGTGCACGATCTGCGGCGTCGCCAGGGCGGCCACGGCCAGCGACAGCCCCTCGGGCGAGAGGGTCACCCGGGCCAGGCGCTTGCCCCACACCAGCCGCTCCCAGGCGCCCTCCTCCAGGAGCGCCAGGACGAGCACCAGGCCGAAGAAGGCCCACCACCGTCCGGAGAGCCAGCCGAGGAGGCCGCCGGCCCCCAGCGGCTGCCCCTGCGCCTGGCGGGCCTTGCGCACCCGGAACCACACCAGCACCAGGAAGGGGACCCCGTGCAGCAGGTTGATCGCCGCCAGCGACACCAGCGGGTGGTCCGCCAGGGCCAGGCCCACCGACCAGCTCAGCCAGGCGGCCAGCATCCACAGGTTCTTGCCCAGGTTGAACCTGCCGGCCCGGGCGTGCTGGACCTGCCGGCCCAGGTAGACCAGCGCGAAGCCGGTCATGACCGCCAGCAGGTCGGGGCGCAGGCCCGGGTCGAGCCGCAGCAAGAACTCCTCCCCGTGGCCGAACCAGTCGAACCGGTCGGTGGTGTGCCACAGGGCGACCGGCCCCAGGGCGCCCACCCACAGGGTCCACTTGTCGAGGGCCCGGTCGAAGGGGTCGCGCTCGCCGGCGCGCAGCTTGTACAGGGCCACGAACCCGTACTGCTGGGCGGCGAAGTGGTGGATCGCCACGTACGCGACCAGCGTCCAGAACACCGTCGGCGAGTGGAGGTGCAGCCGGTAGCTGGCGAAGGCCACCAGCGGGATCGGCAGCAGGAACAGCAGCGGGCGGCGGCGGAGGGCGGAGCCGTCCAGATAGCCGAGGTACAGGGTCGACCACACGTGCGACACGTCGAAGGCGACCACCAGGAGGAGGAAGGCCCACAGGGGGACGTCGGCGGGGCGCGGCAGCGCCAGCAGGAGCAGGGTGGCGGCGAGGGGGATCGCCAGCATGGCGAGGTCGGCCTCGCGGCCGACGATCCACCGCGCCGGCGCGGGACGCGGCGCGGGCGGCTCGATCGCCTCAACGGCGCTGGGCACCCTCGCCTCCGTCACGCTCTCCGTCGCCCTCGGCGGGGCCGCCGCCGGGGCTCAGGTGGACGAACCACCTCCCGTCGATCCGCCGCAGCTCGAGCGGCTCGTCGACCGGCTGCCCGTCGGGGCCGACGCCGGTGGCGCGGCCCGTCGCGCGGCGGCGGCGCACCTTCAGCTCGTTGAGCTCGCCGTAGCGCGTGAGCAGCGGGCGCCCCGTGCGCTCGGCGAAGGCGATCAGCTCGGCGAACAGGTCCGCCCGGTCAACGACCGCCCCCAGCCTCCCCTCCAGGGCCTCGGCGCCTCGCGGCGGCTCGGGCGCCGGCTGGGGCGGCGTGTCCGTCTGACCCGCCTCGACCGGGGGCGGCGCGACCTCGGCGGCCGGCGCCGCCGAGACGTGGTGACGCGCCAGCAGCTGCTTCAGCTCCTCCTCCAGCGCCGGCACCGGCGCCAGGTCCGGCCCCAGCGTGGCGAAGGTCGCGCCCAGCAGCGCCGCCGCCAGCAGCTCGCGCCGCGTCTCGGGCGTGACGAGCGCGAACAGCGACGCGGCGTCGCCCTCCTGGCTGGCCCGCCGCAGCGCCTCGAACGCCTCCGCAGGGGTCTCGGCGCCTGGGAGCGTGCGCGAGGAGACCGCCGCCACGTCGCCCGGCCGGCGCCCGTGCGGGCAACCGACGAGGACGAGCTGCATCAGGAGCACGGCCGCCGCCGTCGTCCCTAAACGAGGGGGCGCGATTCTGCGACGTCTCTCGCTCGTGCCCGTGCCCGTGCCCGAAGCGCTTCGGGGACGGGCACGAAGGCAGGAGGCGATGCTGAATCCTGCCCTCCCATTTGGCGCCCCCGCCTGCATGCCCGCTCCTCCGGCCGGCGAGGATACCAACCGCGCTCGTCGCCCCGCCCTTGCCCCCGACCGCCACCCGAACCACAATCTCCTCGTGCCGAATCTGATCGTGCTGACCGGCCCCACCCGGGGCAGCGTGCTGCCGCTCGAGCGGGCGACCGTGATCGGGCGCGGTCGCGTCGACCTGCGGGTGAGCGACGACCTGGTGTCGGTGCAGCACGCCGAGGTGGCGCCCCGCGACGAGCGGTTCGAGCTGCGGGACCTCGGCAGCACCAACGGGACCTACCTCAACGGCACCCGCGTCGAGCGGGCGCTCCTGCGCGAGGGGGACATCGTCCACGTCGGCGCCACCGAGCTGCTGTTCACGGACCGGGACGGGCTCGACGCGGTCATGACGCCGTCCGAGGCCTTTCGCCTGCTGGGCCAGGAGGACGGCGCCCCCAGCTTCGACGTCCGCCTGGTGGCCGACACCGACGAGGAGCTGGTCCTCGAGCCGTCGAACCAAGGCTCGGGGCTCACGCAGGTCCTCCCGCTGGTCCACCGCGTCGAGCGCGGCTTCAGCGAGGCCCGCACCCTCGACGAGCTGGTGGAGCGCGTGGCCCGGCACTTCACCCGGGCGGTGGGCGGGCGCGCCGCCCTGGTGGTGCTGCGCGACCTGCCCGAGGGGCCGCCGCGGACGGTCCTGCGCGCCGCCCTCCCCCTGGGGCCCCTGCGCCGCCTCGAGGAGGACGAGCTGCCGCTGCGCGAGAGCCTCCTGCAGCGCGCCCTCACCGACGGCGGCGCCCTGCTGGGGCGCGCCCCCGACGGCGCGCTGGCCCTGGGGGTGGGGCTGCCCCACGGCGGCGGCACGGTGGGCGCGGTTTACGTCCACGACGCCCGCGAGGCGCTCACTCAGGAGGACCTGCGCCCCCTGCTCCTGGTCGCGAAGCTGGCCGGGGTCCACTGCCAGACCCACCTGCTGGTCGCCCAGCTCGTCGAGCGCAACGCGCAGCTCGAGCGCGCCAACGCGGCCCTGGAGGAGGCGCAGGCGCGGCTGTCGCACTGGAACGAGGAGCTGCAGGCGGCGGTCGAGGCGCGCACCGCCGCTCTGCAGGCCTCCGAGGTCCGCTACCGCTCCCTGTTCCAGGAGTCGCGCGACGGCAACTTCACCCTGGACGTGGACGGCCGCCTGCAGGAGCTCAACCGCACCGCCGCCGACGTGCTGGGGCTCGACCCGGCGGTAGCCACCGGGCAGCCCTTCTGGCCCCTGTTCGGGCCGCCTCTGGTCGACCGGATCGTCGAGCTGGCGGGGCAAGCGGACTGGCGCACCGCCGACCGCGCCCTGTCGGAGCCGATCGAGACGGCGATCGACACCCCGGCCGGCCGGCGGGTGGTCGAGGTGTCGGTGCGCGTGCGGGTCGACGCCGACGAGCAGGTGCTCGGCTACCACGGGATCGTCCGCGACGTCACCGCCCGCAAGGAGGCCGAGGAGCGCATGCGCCTCCTCTCGCGGATCGTGGAGAACGTGCCCGAGGCGGTGGTGACGACCACCCTCGACGGCGTGGTCACCTCCTGGAACCCGGGGGCGGAGGCGCTGTACCGCCACTCGGCGCACGAGGTGCTGGGGCAGCTGCTGCCCACCGTCCCCGACGACCGGGGCGCCGAGCTGGAGCGGGTGCTGACGGCGGTCGCCGACGGGCACAGCGTGGTGCTGCGCACCGAGCGCGTGGCCCGCGATGACGAGGTGGTCCCGGTGCTGGCCACCTACGCCCCGGTCCCTGGCTCCGACGGCGCGATCGTGGGCCTGGTCGAGCTGGCCCGCGACCTGCGCGACCAGCTGGAGCTCGAGGAGCGCATGCGCTGGCGCGAGCGGCTGGCCTCCTTCGGCGAGCTGGCCGCGGGCCTGGCCCACGAGCTCGGCAACCCCCTCTCCAACCTCAAGAGCGGCGTGGAGTACCTGCTCGACCGCCCCCGGGACCCGAGCGTGGCCGAGGAGTCGCTGCGCCTGCTCCAGACCGAGATCGAGCGGCTGCAGCGCCTGGTGCAGCAGGCCCTCGACCTGGCCCGCTGGCGGGTGCCCACCCTCACCGAGGTGGACCCCGCCGAGGTGACCGCCTACGTCGCCGCCCTGGCGCGGGAGCGCGCCGCCGAGCTGGGGATCGAGCTGGCCTGTCCGCCCCCCGAGCCGGAGGAGCCGCTGCGGGTCTTGGGCCACGCCGATCAGCTCAAGCAGGCCCTGCTCAACCTGGTCAGCAACGCCTTCGCCGCCACCCCGCGGGGCGGGAGGGTCGAGCTGGCGGTGGTCGGCGGCCTGGGCCGCGAGGGGGGCTTCCGCGTGCGCGACACCGGCTGCGGGATCCCGCCCGAGGAGCAGCAGCGGGTGTTCGACCTGTTCTACAGCCGCTCTCGCGACGGCTCGGGGATCGGGCTGGCGGTGGTCAAGCGGATCGTCGACCTGCACCACGGCCGGGTGCTGCTCGACAGCGAGCCCGGCCAGGGGACGACGGTGCACCTGCTGCTGCCGGCGGCCACCCAGCGCGAGGAGGCCGCCTGATGCGCGCCGCCGGCCTCACGGCCCAGGGGCAGGCTACGGCCGCCGCCCCGCAGATCCTGTTCGTGGAGGACGAGGCGCCCTTCCGCAGCTTCGCGGGGCGGTACCTGGAGGACCGCGGCTTCGCCCTCTCCTACGCCGAGGGCGGCCGCGAGGCCCTGGCCCGCTTCGCCGAGGCCGCGCCCGACCTGGTCCTCCTCGACCTCAACCTGCCCGACCAGCACGGGCTGGACGTGCTGCGGCAGCTGCGGGCCCGGCGGCCGGATCAGCGGGTGGTGGTGCTCACCGCCTACGGCGACGCGGCGACGGCGGTCAAGGCGCTCAAGGGGGGCGCCACCGACTACCTGACCAAGCCGGTGCGCCTCGACCAGCTGGTCGTCGCGGTGAACGAAGCCCTCAGCAGCGGGCCTCCCACCTCGACTGGGGCGCCCGGCGCCGTCGAGGCCGCCACGCCGGCCCGCGGCCTCGCCCGCGCCGCGCCGCCCGGCGAGGCGCCGGTGGGACGCCACCCCGCCTGGCTGGCGGTCCTCGACCGCCTGGCCCGGGTGGCGGAGAGCGGGATCAGCTCGCTGCTGCTCCTGGGGGAGAGCGGCACCGGCAAGAGCGCCCTGGCGCGCCACTTTCACAGCCTGGCCGCGGCGGGGGAGGCCCCCTTCGTGCAGATCGACTGCCCCTCCATTCCCGAGGCGCTGCTGGAGAGCGAGCTGTTCGGGCACGAGAAGGGCGCCTTCACCGGCGCCACCGCGCGCAAGCGCGGGCAGGTCGAGCTGGCCGCCGGGGGCACCCTGTTCCTCGACGAGATCGGCGAGCTCCCCCTGCTGATCCAGCCCAAGCTGCTGCGATTCCTCGAGCAGCGGCGGTTCCGCCGGGTGGGCGGCCTGGAGGACCTCGAGGCGAACGTGCGCCTGGTGTGCGCCACCAACCGCGAGCTGCGGCGAGACGTCGAGCAAGGCAGCTTCCGCACCGACCTGTACTACCGGCTGGAGGTGGTGGCCCTCGAGCTGCCCCCTCTGCGCGACCGGGGCGAGGACGTGCTGCTGCTGGCGGAGCACTACGTGAAGGCGTTCACCCCGCCCGGCCGGGCGCCGGTCGCCCTCAGCGACGCCTCCCGCGAGGCGCTGCGGGCCCACGCCTTCCCCGGCAACGTGCGCGAGCTGCGCAACATGATCCAGCGGGCGGTCGCCTTCAGCGCCGGCGAGGTCCTCGAGCCGTCCGACCTCGACCTGGCGCCCTCCGCGGGCGGCGGCCGCTGCCGCGCGGTCGGCGGGCCGCCGGCGCCGGTCGACCTCGACCCCCTCCTCGACGCCCTCGAGAGCCACTACCTGCTCCAGGCCAGCGCCCGCACCGAGAGCCAGCGCGAGGCGGGGTCCCTGCTGGGGATCGATCGGTTCGCGGTGGCCCGCCGCACCAACCGAACCCTGCGCCTGGGCGGGGCCGAGGAGGTGAGCCGGCTCCTGTCCGAGACGCCCGTGTGGCTGCGCGGGATCCTCGGCCAGCACCCGACCGAGCTCCCCAGGGACGGCCTCGACCTCCCCGCCCTGCGCGCCGACCTCGAGGGCCAGGCGATCGCCTTCGCCCTGGAGGCGACCGAGGGCAACCGCGCCAAGGCGGCCACCCTGCTGGGCCTCAGCCGGACCACGCTCCTGCGGCGCCTGGAGGCGCGGGGGAAGTAGGCCCGCCTCGCCTCCCCCGAGCGGGCGGGGTCGATTCGACGCGGCCAGGCGCGGGCGCTACGGTCCCCTCAGGGAGTCGCCCGTGATCCGTCGCGCCGCGTTCGTCGTCGCTCTGCTGGTCGTCTTGCCCGCTAGGGCTCAGGAGGGGCGCGACCCGCTGGCGCCCGCCGAGCCGCCCTGGCCGGAGGCGCCCGCGCTGGCCCCCGACGGCCGTGACCCGCTGACGGGGGAGGCGGCGCCGCCGGTCCGCCGGGCGCCTGCGGAGGAGTTCCCTCCCCCGGCTGACCCGGACGCCAAGGTCGACCGGGAGCTGTACGAGGCGCTGCTGCGGGCCCTGGAGGAGGAGCGGCGCGCCCGCGAGGCGCCGCCGCCCCTGCCGCAGGAGGAGGCCCTGCCGCCCGCCGAGCGGTTCGGCTTCACATGGGACGTGGAGCTCACCTGGTTCTCGCGGGTGGAGGCGCAGACCAACGACTCCCTGGAGGCGGGCCTGTGGGACGCGGGGCGCGAGGGCATGAGCGTCGCCCTCGGCTACAGGCTCGGCGCCTGGTGGCGGCCCCACAGGCGATTCGCGCTGGCCGCCCAGTTCATGCACCTCCCGCGCGCGCGCGACGACCGCTTCGTCCGCGAGGGCGACTTCGCGGGAGGCGCCGTGCAGGACGTGCGGCTCGAGCTGCGCCTCGCCACCCTGCAGGTGACCGCCCGGGCCGTTCACGGCCCCACTTTTCAGCTCGAGCTCGGCGCAGGGGCTGGGTATCTGTTCAGCCGCTTCTCCTTCGACGACCGCGACGCGGACCCCGCCGACGACCTCACCCCCGAGGAGCGGGTGCGGATCGAGCTGCCTCTGGCGCTGGGCAGCGTCCGGGCGACGTTTCTCCCGCTGCCTTGGCTGGAGCTGGCGCTGGGCCTGACCGCCGGCGGATACGCGAAGGCGAACGATCGGAACGGGGTGGTGGCTGAGGCGAGCGCCTCGGCCTCCTTCAGGATCACCGCGCAGCTGCGCCTGGGCGTGGCGTGGCGGGTGCTTGGCTTTCAGGCGGTCGACGACTCGGAGCGCCAGCCCCAGTACAACTCCAAGAAGCCCCTGATCGAAGGCCTCGGTCAGGGCCTCGCCCTCCGCCTCGAGCTGCGCTTCTAAATGGGGGGGCACGATTCCGAGTCGCTCGTCGCGCGGCACCTAGCGGTTAGCAGTTAGCGGTTAGCTGTTAGAGCTGTCGCTCCTCGAGAGCTCCTCGCAAGCGGCCTGGACAAGGCGCGACAGCAGCTAACTGCTAACCGCTGGTGCCCGGATCAAGCCGAGCAGGAGCGCGGCGAGCCGGGGGGGAGAGAAGACGACGCCGAATCGTGCCCCCTCATTTAGCCGACCAGCCCCTCCAGCTCGCGCACCAGCTCGGCGGCCAGGTCACGCCCCGTCGCCTGCTGCAGGCCCTCCAGGCCGGGGGAGCCGTTCACCTCGCACACCAGCGGGCCGCTGCTGGTCGGGAGCAGGTCGACCCCCGCCACCCGCAGGCCCAGCGCCGCCGCCGAGCGCTCGGCGACGGCGGTCAGCTCGGGGGTCAGCGGCTCGGGCCCCGCCGCGCCCCCCCGGTGGAGGTTGCTGCGCCACTCGTCCCCCTGGGCGGTGCGGCGCATGGCGGCCACCGCCTTGCCGCCCAGCACCAGGACCCGCACGTCGACGCCGCGCGCCTCCTGCACCAGCTGCTGCAGCACCAGGCGCTGACCCAGGCCCCGCAGCATGTCGACCAGCGAGCGCAGGGCCGGGAGCGAGCCCACCTGAGTCACCGCCATGCCCTGGGTGCCGTGGGGGAGCTTGACCACCCACGGCGGCGGCCCCAGCCGCTCGGCCGCCGCCTTGGCCGAGGTGTCGCGGCCCAGCAGGATCGTGCCTGGCAGGGGGAGGCCGGCGGCGGCCAGGGCCACGAAGGCCCGCGCCTTGTCGCGCGTCTGCCGCAGGGCGCCGGCCTCGTTGACGCAGGGCACCCCC
This sequence comes from Planctomycetota bacterium, assembly GCA_041690735.1. Lineage (GTDB taxonomy): Bacteria > Planctomycetota > J058 > J058 > J058 > JAWLGW01. The sequence continues at coordinate 3,884 of JAWLGW010000043.1, read as the reverse complement.
GCCCGAGTGAGGGCGTCGAGGGTGTCGAGGGCCTCCTCGGGGGCCGAGCTGCCCAGACGGGTGAACACCAGGTCCGGCAGGACGGCGGGCGCGTCGCCGTCGAGGAGGGTCAGCCCGCCCCTGTCGAGGGACACACTCAGGTGGCTGGGATCCACCAGCCGCGCCTCGTGCCCGGCCCGTCGAGCGGCGCCCTGCACCAGGGCGTTCCCCGGTGAGCCCTGGAGGTGCGACACGATCCACAGCCTCACCAGGGCTGCTCGCTCACTCGCTCGGCCGGCTCCTCGGTCGGCGCGTCCTGAGCGGCGGATGGCGGGCGCACGTCCTCGAGTCCCTCCTCGGCCATGACCCGCTCGGTCAGCCGCCCGCTCGGCGCCTGCTTGGGCGGGGGCGGCTCGCCGACCACCCCCAGGTGGCAGTACCGCGTCCCCGGCACGGCCAGCGGACTGGCCGACTTGCCGATCACGATCCCGTCGTGGGGGGCGGTGTAGCTCTGGATCGCGTGCCCGAAGGGGTCGGTGGTCTCCGCCAGGACCTGCTTCTTGCTCACCCGCTCGCACAGCTTGAAGCGGGTCTCCAGCAGCCCCCCTGCCCGGGTGCGCAGCCACTTCGACGACTTGCAGATCACCGGCCGGCGGTCGATCGTCTTCACCTGCTGGCCGCGCACCACCCGCAGGGCCTTGAGGATGTTGAGCACCCCCAGCTCGCCCTCCAGGACCATCTTCCCCTGGAACACGCTGGGGTTGCCCGCCTCCACCGTGATCGCCGGGATCTCGTGCACCCGGGCCGCGTTGCGCAGGGTGCCGTCGCCGCTGCGCCCGTGCAGGATGATCTCGGGGTTCATGAGCAGCGCCATGTCCCGCGCCGCCGGCGAGTGCAAGTCCGCCCGCACGTACATCGAGTTGAGGCGGCCCTCGCTGGCGGTGTGGATGTCGATCAGGTACTCGAGGGGCGTGAGGAACGTGACCAGGAAGGCGCGCGCGTACTGGGCCGAGGGCACGCCGTCGGCCCGCCCCGGGAACACGTGGTTGAGGTCCCGGTCGTCGTCGGGGAAGCGCCGCTGCCCCGCCTGGAAGGCCGGGACGTTGGCCACCGGCGCGCACACCAGCGTGCCGTGCATGGCGTCGGGGTCCGCCTGCTCCAGGACGTGGTGAATGATCTTGATCCCGTTGAGCTCGTCGCCGTGGATCGCCGCGGAGATCCCCACCGTCGGCCCGGGGTGGCGCCCGCGCACCACCACGAACGGCACCCGCAAGGGCGTCCCCAGCGCGTCCTGGTACAGCGGGACCCGCAGGTCGGTGCGGCTGCCGGGCGAGTAGTCCTCGAGGCGGATCGGGCGCGGGTCGATGCTCTCGCCGCGCTTGTGGGCTCCGCTCTTCTTACTGGTCGGCATGGCCTACATGATCTCGCGCAGCAGCGCCTCGTCGTTGTTGAGCGACTGGAACAGGTCGCGCCGCAGCCCGCCGCCGCGCTTGACCAGGCGCTGCGCCAGGTCGTCGATGGCGCGGTTCGCCATGACCGCCTGCACGAAGCACTCGATCAGGTCGTCGAGGCCCAGGCCCAGGCGGTCGAAGTCCTTGCGGTCCATCATGAGCAGCCGCTTGGGCTCGGTGTCCCACTGCTCGTCGCCCACCTTCTTGGAGAGGTTGGTGCCCAGCACCCCCCACGACTCGGTCCCCGGCTCCAGCTCCGACGCCATGGGCAGCGGCGCCCGCCGCGCGTACATGGCCATGGGGGCGAAGGCCTCCCCCTGCCAGGCGACCATCATGCGCACGTCGAACACGTAGATCCGCTCCTTCTTGTCCGGAACGGTCCCGATGTTGAAGACCTTGCCCCGGGGGCTGGTGGAGGACCAGCGGAAGTTGCCGACCAGCTGCTGGACGATGAACTCGTCGTACGGGTGGTCGAGCGCCATGAAGCGCTCCAGCTCCTCGTCGTTGACCAGGGTGTAGATCCCCTGCCCGGCGTTGAGGTAGGGGACCTTGACCACCGCCTTGCCGCCGAACTGCTGCACCAGGAAGGGGACCTCGGCCTTGCGCACGTTGGTGAACGACTGCGGGGTCAGGATCTCGAGCCCCCGGGCGCGCCACTGGGCGTTGAACATCTCGTAGGCCTTGGCGGCCAGCAGCTTGTTCCGCCCCCCGGCCAGGCAGGCCACGATCGGGTTGAGGATCGGCGTCTTGAGGTTGAAGGGGATCCGGTTCCAGGGCTTCTGGGTCACGTACCGGAACCCGCACAGCACGGGGACCCGCTTGCCGTCGATCTTGGCGTACAGGACCCGGTCCTCCACCTCCAGGAACCGCCAGGGGTTCGACAGGGTGAACGGGATCAGGTGGACCGGCCGCTCGATCAGCGTCGCCAGGACCTGCGCGTAGCCCGACGACTCCATGGGGTTCTTGTCGTACAGGACCGCGACCACCCCCTCCGACCCCTCCGCCTGCGCCTTGCGCAGCTTCTTCGCCACCAGGGGCAGGAAGGTCTTCTCGATCAGGCGGTAGTAGCCGCCCTCCTCGTGGTGCTGCTCGAGGGCCGGGAACGACTTCTGCCCCGAGGGGCAGGAGTTGGTCTCCACGATCAGCTTCTGCTTGACCCCCAGCTCGGTCGACACGTTGAAGATGTCGCTGCCCGACCAGCGCAGGTAGCGGGGCGGGGTGGTCAGGACCTCCCGCAGGTTCTCGGCCTGCACGTGCGGGTGCAGGTGGCAGTACCGCTTGATCAGCCGGTCCGGCGTCATGCGGAAGAAGCTGAGCACCAGCGGGTGGATCTGGGCGTTGAGGGTGCGCGGGTAGAAGAACCGCTCTGCCTCGAACTCGTCCGGCTGGAAGACCTCGATCTCCACGCGACCTCTCGCTCCGTGTGCGGGGCGTCATGATAGACGACGGCGGGGAGGCGCCGGGGCGCCCGGCGGGGCGAGGGTCTGGACCTGCGAGGGCACGCGACCGCCTCGCCGCCCAGGCGAGGCGAGCGAGGAGCAGGAAAGCAGGAAAGCAGCTCTTCGCAAGAAGGGCGCCCAAGCGTATCCCCCGTTCCTCAGGCAGCGATCGCCGTCGAACCAGGACGGTCCGAGACGAACGGGCAGATGTTGCCCACCGTCCGCCGGCGACGAGACCGACGCGTTCGCGTGGAGGTCATCGCTCGGGCGGGCGCGCGCTACATTCGTCCCGTGTTCGACAGCTGCCTGTTCTGCTTCCAGGTGGGCCACGACCCGCGCCCGGCGATCGCGCGGCTGCGGGCGCTCGCGCCGCGGGTGCGGCGGGTGAGCGTGCTGGCGCACCTGCGGGCCAACCGCAGCCTGTGGCCGTTCCACGACGAGCGCCACCTGCCCGACTTCTCGATCGCCTCGATCCGCGCCGGCTTCGCCGCCTGGGCGGAGGAGGTGTCGGGCGAGCTGGTGTGGGAGCTCGACGTGGACGCGATCGGCGCGGCGGCGGAGGCGGCGGAGGCCGAGGTGGTCGCGATCGGCCCGTTCGGCAGCGCCCTGCCCCGCAGCCTGCCGTGGGTGGAGGGCGCCGCCCGCAAGTGGCGCCGCCCGACGGTGTGGGCCGGGCCAGCCCCCGCTCCGAGTCCGGCGCCGCCGCCCGACGCCGCGCGGGTCCCGGCGGCGGGCCGTCACCTGGCGTGCCTGTTCGAGGAGGACGTGCGGACCCTGGCGCCCGCCCTGGGCTTCTTGCGCCCCCGCCTCACCTCCCGCGACCGGCTCACGCTCCTCGCCCTGCGCAAGCCGCGACCCGGCGTCGAGCGGGGCCTGGCCGAGCTGTCGGGGATCCCCGCCGCCGTCGTCTGGGCGCATCTCGAGCCGAGCCTGGCCCGGTTCGGGGAGCAGCTCGCCGGCTGGTTGAGCGAGGTTGCCGCCGACCTGCTCGTCCTGCCCGCCGGCCGCAGCGCCT
>JAWLGW010000042.1:1182-15313 GCA_041690735.1 Planctomycetota bacterium | reverse complement strand
CGCTGGGCGAGGTCGGGCGCGGCGGCGGGCTCGGGGTCCACCCGCTGCACCTCGCCCAGCGGCAGGGCGACCTCGCCCTCTGACGTCAGCACCCGCAGGGCTCCCGCCTCCTCGCCGATCACCGCCCCCACCACGGCTCGACCCTCAGCGAGGTGCACGGTCTCGGCGCGGGCGGAGCCAGGCAGGAGCGAGCCCGCGACCAGGAGCAGGGCCAGCGCGCGCATGAGGCCTCCTTCGGTAGGCCAGGAGTTTACGGGCAAGACGCGGCGGCGCCTAAGGATCTCGCCGCTCGTCCGTGGGAGGGACAGGAGGACCCGCATGGGCGAGCCCGCTCCCGTGCCCCAGCACGACCCGACCGGCGGCGCGGTTCCCTCCCGGTCCTTCAGCGGGGCCCGCCGCTGCCCCTGGTGCCGCGACGACCTGCTGGCCGGCGCCGCCTTGGACGTGTGCGCCGGCTGCCTCACGATCTACCACCGGGCCTGCGTCGCCGAGGCGGGGCCCCGCTGCGGGACGCTCGGCTGCGGCCGCCGAGTCGCGTCGTGGGCACGCCGCTGGCCGCGCTGGAGCGCTGCCGCGGCGGCGGCGCTGACCGCAGCAGCCGTGGGCGCGGCGACCTGGACCTCGCGCCCCGTCCCCCCTTCGCCTTCGCCGCCACCCTCACCGCGGTATCCCGGAGGCCCGCTCTTCTCGGCCGTCAGCCCCTCCGAGGACGTCCTCGACCTGTGGCTCCCCGCCGCCACCCAGGGCTCCACGGTGATCGTGCAGGGGTGGGTCCGGCCGCCGGGGCTCACGCAGATCACGGTCCTCGGCCCCCGCGGGCAGCGACTCGCCTGGGAGGCCGAGGCGGCGACGGAGCTCATGGCCGCGATCCTCCTCCCCGAACCGGGCCTCCGGGTGATCGCCGAGGGCCCCTGGGGACGGCGCGACGAGCGGCGGCTGGTGCGGCGCATCCCCTGAGGGCGCCGCTGCCTGTGCGCCTCCACCCGGGGCGTCGCGGGTGGCGTCTTCGACCTCGCCCGGTCGCCTCCAGGTCCTGCTGAGCTCCTCGATAAGCCCCGTCGGCTGCGGCCCTTGTGACGGCGAGGCCCGGGTGCTACAAGCGGCCCTCCTTCTCCGAGCCGAGGTGCGCCGTGGGCCACGAACACCATCGTAAAGAGGGGCACGAAGAGGGGGGGCGCGGCCACCCGCGCGAGCAGCGCAAGACCGCCGCCTTCTACGACCTCGACGGGACCCTCCTGCACGGATCCGTCGTCGACCACTACATCTACTTCGCCCGCACCGACCCCCAGCTCGACCAGCGGGTGCGGCGGATGGCGGAGGTCGTCCTCAAGGCGCCCTACTTCAAGTGGGTCGACCGCCTCGATCGGCGCAGGTTCAACCAGGAGTTCTATCGCTCCTACGCCGGCCTGTCCGAGGATCGCCTGGCGATCCTGGGCGAAGCCCTGTTCGAGAAGGTGCTCAAGAAGAAGATCTACACCGGCATGCTGGAGCTGCTCGAGCACGACCGGCAGGTGGGCCACGAGCAGGTGCTGCTCACCGGGGCCCTCGACTTCGTGGCTCGCCCGGTGGCGCGCTACCTGGGGATCGGCCGGGTGGTGGCCAGCCGCCTGGAGTACGGCAAGAACGGCCTCGCCACCGGTGTGCTGCGCCCGCCGGTCATGGCCGGCCCCGAGAAGGCGGCCTGGATCCGCGAGTTCGCCCACGAGCACGGGTTCGACCTGCGGTGGAGCGTCGCCTACGCCGACGACGCCGCCGACCTCCCCATGCTCTCCATGGTGGGGCGCCCCGTGGCGGTCAACCCCGACCCGCCGCTGCTCGCCACCGCCCGCTCCCACGGCTGGCCCGTGCTGCACATCGAGGCCACCAAGAGCGTCAGCCGCGAGCTGGCGCGGGGCGCCCTGGAGCTCACCCGCAACGGGGCCCGCCGCCTGCGCGACGAGACCCGGAGCCTGGCCCCCGCCGCCGTGGGGGCCTCGCTGGGGGCCCTCGCCAAGCTGCGCGCCCGCCTGCGCGAGGCCGCCTCGGTGGCCGGGTCGTCGGAACAGGAGTCGTCCTCGTGAGCGCTACCCTCAGCACCTCCCGCGACAAGTGCGTGGTCACCCTCGACCGCGCCTCGGCGCCCCGCGTCGTCCACTACGGCGAGGGCTTCTTGCGGGAGAAGTTCCCCGAGGGGACGCGGGTGATCTACCCGCCGGCGCCCCTCGACCCGCTCCCCAACGTGAAGCAGGCCGTGCGCCACGCCCTGGCCCACCCCGAGGGGTGCGAGCCCCTGTTCGCGCTGCTCAAGCCGGGCATGAAGGTCGTGATCGGGATCGACGACATCAGCCTGCCCCTCCCGCCCATGCGGACTCCCGACGTGCGGCAGGAGGTGCTCGAGGTGGTGGTCGACCTGCTGTCGGACTACGGCGTCGACGACATCACCATGATCGTGGCGCTGAGCCTGCACCGACGCATGACCGGCGCCGAGATCCGGCGCATGGTCGGCCCGCGGATCTGGCGCGACTTCTGGCCCGAGCGCCTGTTCAACCACGACGCCGAGGATCCGGACGGCATGGTGAAGGTGGGCGAGACCCGCCACGGCGACGAGGTGGAGCTCAACCGCCTGGCCGTCGAGGCCGACCTCGTGATCTACGTCAACCTCAACCTCGTCCCCATGGACGGCGGTCACAAGAGCGTGGGCGTCGGCTTCTGCGGCTACCGCACCCTGCGGTCGCACCACACGCCCGAGGCGATCGCCAAGTCGTGGTCGTTCATGGACCCCGACAGCAGCGAGCTGGCCAACCGGGTGAACCGGATCGGCAAGGTGGTCAACGAGCACCTCAACGTGTTCACCATCGAGACCACCCTCAACAACAAGATGTACGGCAAGCAGCTCTCGTTCCTGGCCAAGAACGAGGACGAGTGGACCGGCACCGACGAGTTCGCCTTCAAGAGCCTCAAGTGGACCCTCGACAAGATGCCCCCCGCCGCCAAGCGGGCGTTCATGCACCGGATCCCGGCGGAGTACGGGGTGACGGGGGTGGTGGCCGGGCGCACCGAGGCCGTCCACAAGAAGACGCTCGAGGCCTGCTATCGCCAGTACTCGGTGCCGGTGCAGGGGCAGTGCGACGTGCTGGTCACGGGGATCCCCTACCTGTGCCCCTACAACGTCAACTCGATCATGAACCCGCTGCTGGTGCACTGCACCGCGCTGGGCTACTTCTTCAACATGTACCGGGGCAAGCCGCTGCTGCGGAAGGGCGGCGTCATGATCATCGCCCACCCGCTGTACGACGAGTTCCACCCCGATCACCACCCCAGCTACATCGAGTTCTTCCACCGCCTGCTGCCCGAGACCCGCGACTCGCGGGTGCTCGAGGAGAAGTACGAGCAGGCGTTCGCCAAGGACCCGGCCTATATCCAGATGTACCGGCACGGGAACGCCTACCACGGCGTGCACCCGTTCTACATGTGGTACTGGGGCGAGGCGGGGCGCCTCCACACCGGTAAGGTGATCTGTGTGGGCGCCACCAACCAGCGCGTGGCCGAGATCCTCGGCTGGGACACGGCGGCCACCATCGACGAGGCGATCGGGGAGGCGCGCGCCTTCCTGGGCAAGGGCGAGCCCGAGATCACCCTCCTCCACCATCCGCCGATCCTGATCACGGACGTCTCGTGAGCGACGACAGCGCCTACGCCGCGGCCGGCGTCGACATGCACCGCGAGGAGGCGGCCCTGGCCGGCCTCCTGGGCTGGGTCCGCAAGACCTTCGCCCACCGCCCGGCCGGCTCGCCCGGCCACGTGGCGGTCGACGTGGGCTACTTCGCCTCGGTGCTGGAGCTGACGCCCGACATGGGGCTGGCGGTGGCCGCCGACGGCGTGGGCACCAAGCTGCTGGTGGCCCAGCTGGCGGACCGCTACGACGGGGTCGGGATCGACCTCGTCGCCATGAACGTCAACGACCTGGTGTGCGTGGGGGCCGAGCCGATCGCGCTGCTGGACTACGTGGCGATCGAGGCCCTCGACGAGGGCATGCTGACCGCGATCGGCAAGGGCCTCCACGACGGGGCCGCCCAGGCCGGGGTGGTGATCGCCGGCGGCGAGCTGGCCCAGGTCGGCGCCATGCTGCGGGGCGCCGCCCCCGGCAAGGCGTTCGACCTGGCGGCCGTCGCCCTGGGGGTCGTCCGTCCCGAGGCGGTCAACACCGGCGCCGAGGTCCGCCCGGGCGACGTGGTGGTGGGCTTCGCCTCCAGCGGGATCCACAGCAACGGCCTGTCGCTGGCGCGGCGAGTCCTCCTCGACCAGGCGGGGCTGAAGGTCGGCGACCCCCTGCCGGGCGGCGCCGGCGAGACGGTGGCGGACGCCCTGCTCGAGCCGACCCGAATCTACGTGCAGCTGGCCCTCTCCCTCCTGCGCGACCCGGCGCTGGAGGTGACCGCCCTGGCGCACATCACCGGCGGCGGGTTCGGGAACATGGCGCGGATCGCCGCCCCCTGCGGCTACCTGCTCGACAACCTGCCCGAGCCGCCGGCGGTGTTCCGGGCGATCCGCGACCTCGGTGAGGTCGGCGCCCCCGACCTGTACGCCGCCTACAACATGGGGGTGGGCTTCACCGTCACGGTGCGCCAGGGCGGCGAGTGCCGCGTGCTCGAGCTGGCGCAGCAGCACGGCGTCGAGGCCTGGGTGATCGGCCACGCGCGCGCCTCGCAGGAGCGGCGGATCGACCTGCCCAGCGTCGGCCTGACGGTCGGGCCCGAGGGCTTCAGGAAGAGCGGTTAGCTGCTGTCGCGCCTCCTCCGGGCTCCTTCTCGAGGAGCACTGGAACAGCGGCAGCGCTAACAGCTAACTGCTGACAGCCAACAGCTCTCTCAGAACTTCAGCCCGAAGCTGAGGCCGAGCTCCGAGTCGCCGACCTCGGGCGCGACCCCGCCCTGGCCGCTGCCGCGCTGGGTGTCGCCGAAGGCGCCCAGGTAGGAGCCGCGCACCCGCAGCACCATGACGCTCGCGTCCGGCGCCCGCTCCGAAGACAGGATCGCCAGGTCGAACTGCGCCGAGATGTCGCGGAACGGGTTGAGGTCGAGGAAGTCGGCTTGCCCTTGCCACCACTGGAGCACGCCGGCCCGGGAGGCGGTGGTGCCCACGGCGAGCGTCAGGTCGCCGAGCACGCGCCCGTCGTCCGACCGCACCGTGCGTCCCCTGGCGGACACGTCCAGCGAGTCGGACAGCCCGTCGTACAGCTCGCCGCTGTCCCCCGAGCCGTAGGTCCCCACGCCCAGGAACAGGCGGCTCTGCAGGCGAGACACCGCGCCGGCCAGCCCCGAGTCCCGACCCGAGAAGGTGAGCGCGCGCACCACCTCGAAGTCCGCGACGGCGAGCCCCGGCGCCAGCTGAATGGCAGGCTCGGCAGGCTGCTCCGGCTGCCCCTCGTCCTCCTCATGCGGGGCCTCCTCCTCCTCGGGCTCGAGGCGCGGCGGGTCGAGGCGCGCCAGGCGGAACAGCCCGCAAGGGTCGACCACCGAGGGGTGACGGGTGAAGGCGCGCGCGATCGGGGTGGGGTCCAGCCGCAGGGCCGGCTGTGCCGGGGCAGGCGCGGCGACCGCGGCGGGTGGGTCCTCCGCCGCGACGAGAGGCGACGCCGCCAGCAGGACCGTGAGCACGACCGCCATCCACCGCATGGGGCCACACCATATCCTCGCCCCACGCGCGTGTGTAGCTGCCGACTCGGAGTATCTTCGACCTCCTGATCTGGAGGCCGCACCCATGACCAAGCACCTCATCGCCGCCGCCCTGCTCGCCCTCGGACTCGCCCTGGGCGCCGCTTGGCGCGCGCCTGCCCGCGCGCAGGCCGCCCGCGGTTGGGACTACCGCGTGTTCCGGCTCGACCCGGTGGACTACAACGACAAGGCGGACTACCGGGCGATCCTCGAGCGCGACGGCGCGCGCGCTGCGGAGGCGTCCTTCTACGAGCACGTCCTCGATCACCTGGGCAAGGAGGGCTGGGAGCTGATCACGCTCGAGCGACGCGGACAGAGCCTGGTCTACCTGTACCTGCGCAGGCCCCTGTAGCCCTTGTCTACTCAGGGGTTGCAACAAAATCCAGAAGCCCCCTTGAAGTCGCCCCGTGACCCTGCCATTACGGAACTGCGAAGCGAGGCCGACGAGAGTTGCCCCCACTTCGCAGCTCAGGCAGGGAGGTGAGCATCGCTGACCTGACAGCAAGCCGTGCGGCAGGTGAGAGACCTTAGCCGTCCGCTGGCCAGAGACGCCTATCTTGGGGTCATTCGACCTCGTGCCCTCGCTCCTCTGTGGCATGTCCATGGAGGCCGGGCAACCTAACGAGGCGGGTCGGGCCGTTCGACGCGGGACTTGGGTCCATTGCTGACCGTCACGGCGCGAGGGAGACACTCGGGGGGGTCGCTTACGAGAGCGCCCCCCCGAGCTTTTGGTTCGCGGCCGCCGCCGGCCGCGGGCACGTGCCCCGCCTGCCCGGCCTCTTTGCTAGTCTCCGACCGTGACGACCAAGCGCGAGATCGTGAAGACGGTCGCCGAGAAGACCGCCCTGACGCAGGTCCAGGCCGGCGAGGTGATCCAGCTGGCCCTGGAGGCGATCGCCGAGGCGATCGTGCGCGAGGGCCGGATCGAGCTGCGCAACTTCGGCGTGTTCGAGGTCAAGCGGCGGGCCGCCCGCAAGGCCCGCGACCCTCGCTCGGGCGAGACCATGGACGTCCCGCCCCGCAACGTGGTGGTGTTCCGAGCCGGGAGGGCGCTGGAGGGCGCTATCGCAGACCTTCCGCCTGCGAGGTAAGCAGTTAGGCTGGCGCTCAACCCGGGGGGGACCCCGCGCGTCCACGAGGAGAGTCAGCCCATGGCCGCGGATCCGATCACCGACACCGCCCGCCGGTTCCAGGAGGGGGACGCCGAGGCGTTCGCCGAGCTGGTCGACCTGCTCCAGGACCGGCTGTATCGGGTGGCCTATCGGGTGGTCGGAGACGCGGAGGCGGCGCTGGACGCGGTGCAGGACACGTTCGTCAAGATCCACAAGAGCATCGGCTCCTGGGACGGCGAGTCGCGGTTCACCGCCTGGAGCTACCGAGTGGTCACCAACGTGGCGATCGACGGCCTGCGGCGACGAGGGCGGGAGCAGCGGGCCTGGGAGGGCCGGGCCGCGGAGCAGCCCCTCCTGCAAGACGACGACACCGACGCCGGCCTGGTGGCCGAGGAGCGTCGCGAGCTGGTGGCGCGCGTGAACGAGGCGATCGAGGAGCTCCCCCCCGGCCAGCGGGCGATCGTGGCGCTCCGGCACTACGAGGGCTTGAGCCTCAAGGAGATCGCCGAGGCGCGCGGCTGCGCCCTGGGCACGGTCAAGTCGACCCTCCACCAGGCCTTCCGCAGCCTGCGCCGCAGCCTGGGCGCCGAGCTCCTCCAGCGCGTGGGGGAGGCCGGCGCGTGAGCGAGCCCGTGACCTGCGCCTGGTGCGAGGAGCGGCTGCCCCTGCTCCTGTACGAGGAGGAGCTGGCGCCCGACGAGCGGGCGGCCCTGGAGGCGCACCTCGCCGGGTGCGCCGGGTGCAGCGAGACCCGCGAGGCCCTCGACGCCACCGCGGCCGTGCTCAGCGCCGCCGCCCCGCCGCCCCTGCGGGCAGACCAGCGGGCCGCCCTCAAGGAGCGCGTCCTGGCGGCCGTGGCCTGCCCCGAGGAGCCCCGCCTCCTGGGCGAGCCCGAGGAGGTCGCCGAGCTGACGGCTCACCTGGAGGGCTGCGCCAGCTGCCGAGGCGCGGAGCGTGACTTCGTCCGGGTGGGGCGCGCGCTCGACGTGTCGACGGTGCCGCCGCTGTCGGCCGAGGCCCGCGAGGCCCTGCGTCAGCGGGTGCTGGCCTGCGTGGGTCCGGCTTGCCCGCAGGAGCTGGAGCTGTTCGAGCACCCCCTGGCGACGCCGGTGGCCCGCCACCTCGAGCGCTGCGCCGCCTGCCGGGAGGCCCGGGCGGACTTCGCCAAGGTGGCCTTCGCCCTCGACCTGCTGCCCCCGGTCGGCCTCACCGCGGAGCAGCGGGGACGGCTGCGCGAGGGGCTGCGCCGCGAGCTCGGCCCGTCGGCGCTGGGCGAGGGGCGCCTGGTGCGCCTCCCCGCCGTCCTGCTGCGCGCCGCGGCGGCGGTCCTGGTGGCGGCCAGCCTGGGCCTCGCCTGGAGCGCGACCCGCCCCGAGGTCGAGCCGCGGGTGCCGGAGCCGCTGGCGCTGCTGCGGCAAGAGGCGGACGCGCTGGCCCGCGCCGGGGATCGCACCCTGATCCCGATCACGCGGGATCGGTTCAAGCGGATGCTGGTGCTGGCCAGCGAGGGGGGACAGGTCGCGCTCGTCGACCGCGCCCGGCGCGAGCTGGAGGCGCTGGCCCAGGTCGACCAGCAGGTCGCCAGCACGCACGGAGGCAGCGGCGGCCCCTCGCCCCAGGCGATCCTGGTCAGCTACCAGCCGCTGATCGTGCAGTATCCCGAGACCACGGCGACCCTCCACGTGCTCAAGCGGGCGCTGCCCCAGGCGGGGACGCGGCTCTCTGCGCGGCCTGTGACCGACGATCCCCAGCAGCGCCGAGCGAGCCGGACCAAGGTGCTGCGCCACGACTACGAAGACCTCGCCAAGCTGGTCGACCCCAAGCTGGTGCTCGACCGCAGCCTCCGTCAGGCGGTGGTCCTGCAGCGGGGGCTCCACGCCGAGGAGCTGTGGCAGCTCACGGGCAGCGAGGACCACCGCCGCGAGGCCCTGGCCCTGTTCGAGGAGACCCTGACCCTGGGCGCGGACACCCGCGCCGCGGCGGTCGCGCAGGAGGCCCTGGGGCGCCTGCGGGGGTAGAGAGGCGACCGCCAAGGCGCCAAGTCAAAGGCACTTTCGACCGCCAAGACGCTCCGCGTGTTGGCCGCTCTCCCGGAGTCGACCGACGGACTTGGCGGTCTCCCTACTCCGTGCCGGCCGGCGCGCTCGCCCCCGACTCCAAGCCGTTGACCAGCACCCGGGCCAGCTTGGTCAGCCGGACCACCGCCTCGGTGGTCAGGTCGACCAGCGAGCGGGCGGGGCTGAGGGCCTCGCTGCGCGCGATGTCGGCGCCGATCGCCAGGCGGGCCTGGCGGTACTCGCCGGCCGCGCCGCGGGCGCGGGCCAGGGGCGGGTGCTGCAGGCGCAGGTCGGCCAGGACCTCGCCGAAGCTGTCGGGGTCGAAGGGGACGTCGGCGATCTCGCGGTCGAAGAACAGCTCGCCGCCGCCGCGCTCCTGGCGCAGGCGCTCGAGCCGCACCCGCAAGCCGTCGCCCTGCTGGCCCGCCAGCGGGTTGAGCTGCCCGTCCGCCGAGCGCTCCAGCAGGGAGTCGATCGCCGCCCGGCCGGGGGCGCTCCCCTCGGGGGCGTCGCCCAGGGACAGCTCCACCCGGATCCCGCTCTCGCGCAGGTCGAGCCGCAGCTCGCCCAGCAGGTCGTCCGCCGAGAACGGCACCCGGGCGCCGGTGGAGGTCGTGCGCGGCATGCCCAGCGGCAGGCCTTGCCCGATCCCCTCCTCGCGCACCGCCTGCACGAACTTGAGGAACTTGGGCAGCGCCTCGTGCATGGTGTCGACGTCCATGTCGTACGGCTTGAAGCCGTTGAACGGCGCCAGCCCCAGCAGGTCGAGGTAGTCGTGCAGCTGCGCGCACAGGAAGGAGGTGCGCGGGTCCTCGTCGTCGCGGCGGGCGGCGAAGAAGGCCGCCACCTGCTCCCAGGTGACCAGCGTCACGTCCTCGGCGCCGAGCTCCCGGCCGTAGTAGACGGCGGCGTAGCGCTGCAGCTGGAACAGGTCGAGGCGCCGCAGCAGCTTGCACTCCATGAGCACGCACACGCCCGCCTCGGCGGAGAAGATCCACCCGTCGGGGAGGCAGCCCTCCTCGAGCTCCTGCAGGGTGTGCGCCAGGCACAGCATGTCGTCGAGGTCGAGCTCGGGGCGCGCCAGGAGCTGCCGCACCTGCTCGAGCTTGAGGGCGTCGGGCGCGGGGGCCTGCAGGACGCGGCGCAGGAGGGCGCTGCGGCCGTCGTCGTCGAGCGGGGGGAGGCGCGTCGCCAGCTCACCGCCGATCGAGAGCCCCAGCACGACCTGCCGGGGCACGGAGCCCGGGTCGAAGTCCTCGTAGTCGCACACCTGCAGGTCGTAGTGGTAGCTGCCGGCGCCCGCCTCGACGCCCGCCACCTCCTGCAGGAAGTCCCGCGTCACCTCGGGGCGCGACCAGCGCAGCGTCGCGATCAGGGCCCGGGTGACGTTGTAGTCGAGCAGGTGCGACCGGTACGGCACGAACACGTTGAGGTAGCGATCGGGATACAGGTCCTGGCGCTGCTCCGCGTCGGCGAGCTTCACGTTCCCCCTCCTGGCGTCGTCGCGCCCGGGCGGCTCACTCGGCGGGAGCGGCCTTCTCCTGGGCGCGACGGACCTTCTGCTGCTGGAACTCGATGATGGCGCGGCTGTACTGCTCGCGGTTCTCGACCGGCACGATCGTGAGGTCGAGGCCCTTGCGCAGGCGCACGGTGTTGAGCAGGAGCCGCGCCATGCGCCCGTTCCCCTCGATGAACGGGTGCAAGGTAATGAACTCGTGGTGGACCCGCCAGCTGAGCTTGTGCGGGTCCTGCGCCCGGTCGAGGCCGGTCTGGATCAGGCTCGCCAGCCAGGTCATGCGCTCGGGGAGGTGCTCGGGCGGCGACGCGATGAGCAGACCCTTGTAGCGCAGGCTGCACTCGCGGTACTCGCCGGCCGACAGGAGGATCTCGCCCATGAGCAGCTTGTGCAGGGTCCGGATCGCCTCCTCGCCGATCGGCCGCCCGCTCGAGGCGATCTCGGCCGCGCCCCGCAAGGCGCGCGCGTGGCCGAGCACCACCTCGGCCTCGAACTCGCGGCCTCCCTCGCCGGGGAGCATGCGGGAGCCGTCCTGGTTCGGGCCGGCGGCGAGGACCTCACGCGTCTGCGCCTCCGACAGCGTGACGCCGTCGAGGCGGTTGGAGTGAAACACGTAGCTGATGGTCGTCTCGAGGTCGAACATGGCCTCGCTGCCTGCAGGCGAGGCCCCCGCGCCCCCCCTGGGTGGACGCATGTTACCCCTCGCTGCCCCAGGGCGACAGACCGCACGACGCCGCCCCGGCTTGCCTTGTCGAGGCGTGAACGACGGGCTACTTTCGCTGGCCTCAGCCAACCATCACCGACCGGAGGGCCGTGCCGTGGCCATGGACGAGATCAAGCGCGCCTTCAGCAACGTGTTCACCCGCGACGTCCGCACCGTCGAGCCCAGCAAGAAGGGCCTGATCGTGGGGGAGAACCTGCGGGTGTACGAGGAGAAGAGCGGCCCCGTGCTGTCGTTCCTCGAGGGGACCGACAAGAACGTGCGCAAGCGGATCACCGACAAGCTCGACCAGAGCAACGTCCGCTACACCGTGGGCAAGGACTTCAGCCTCTAAACGCCGTCAGCGATCAGCAGTCAGTCGTTCACTGACTGCTGAAGGCTGACGGCTGCTGGCCTTCCGTCGCCATGTGCAGCGCGAGCGGGCTCAGGCCCCCGGGATCGTCGCCTTCTCCTTGAGGGCCACGATCCAGCCGCTGCGGAAGGCGACGAACAGGATCCCGCCGCGCCGCGCCGCGGCGGGCTCGAAGCCGGCCGGGTCGAAGGCGTTGGTGACCCAGAAGTCGACGCCGCGCAGGTCGAGGGTCCCCCGCTCGGTGCCCTCCGCCGCGTGCACGCGCTTGACCGCCGCGTGGTCGTCACCCGGCTCGCCGGGGGCGAGCAGGTAGACGTCCTCCATGCCCTTGCACAGGAGCTGGGTGGTGCCCTCGCTGCGCCACAGCAGCTCGTGGCTCACCTTGCGCGGGTTGCCCTCCGAGGCAGGCGGCAGGCCCTTGCGCAGCAGGGCGTGGATCCCCTTCCCCTCGGCGCCGAAGTAGATCGTCTTGTCGATCCCGATCGGGCGGGTGGAGATCGGCGAGCCCGGGCACTCCCGGTGGTGGATCCCGCCGTCGGCGGCGCCGATCACGTACAGGTTGAAGTCCTCGGCCGGCAGGTAGAGGAGGCTCTTGTAGACGGTCGGGTCGACGGTCAGCCGGCGGTCGGTCGGGAGGGGCCGCTTGCGGCGCCCGGTGGCCGCGTCGAAGGCGTACAGCTTCCCGTCGGCGCTGGGCGCGAACACGTTGGGGCTGTGATAGACGGGGCGCGCCACCACGTCGTCGCCGGTGCGCCAGCTCCAGTCGGGGATCAGCGGCCGGTCCTTGCGGATGGCGTAGATCCGGTCGTCCCAGGACCCCACGAACACGTGGCTGGCGCTGGCCTCGGGCGGCGAGGAGGGGGTGAAGGGCAGGTACACCGACCACAGCTCGGAGCCGTTGCGCTTGTCCAGGGCGTACAGGGTGCCCTGGGCGCAGAAGAACACCTCGTCGTACTGCTTGAACTTGAGGTTGGTCTCCCCGTCCTCGCGGACGGGGTACACCCACTCGGCGATCGGCCGCCCGCCAGCGAACGACAGCGGCTTGCCCACGTCGAACAGCCAGTTGACCATGCCGCTGTGCATGTCCACCTGGTAGAGGCGGTTCGACTGGGTGAAGGCGTACAGCTGATCGCCCTCGAGGCTGAGGCTCGTGATCACCTCGTCGCGGATGAACGAGTCCCAGTAGGTCTTGAACCCGAAGGCCTCGATCGCGCCGTCGTCGACCGTGGGCCGTGCCCGGCTCTGGCCGGCGGCGCTGGCGGCGATCGCCTGATCCCGGGGGATCGGCCGACGGGTCTCGCCCACGCAGCCCGCCGCCAGCACGGCGAGGCCCAGGGAGAGCGGGGTCAGGAGCAGATGACGCTTCACGAAAGGATCCCTTCTCCGGCGCCCTCCACCGCAGCGAGCAGGTCGCGGAGGTCGTGCCCCGTCTCCAGCTCGAAGGCGCGCAGCTTTTCGATTCGGTCCAGGTCTTCCTCGATGCGGGAGCTCAGCTTGAAGATGAACGGCCGGCGCTCCTTGCGCGCCACCAGGTCCCTGCTGAGCTCGTCCCAGGAGCCCCCGTAGAGCTCGTCGCGGACCATGACCAGCGTCCGCTCCTCCTTGCCGAGCCCCTCGGCGAAGGCCAGGTGGCGCTCGTCCGTGGGTGCGGCCATGCCGCCTAGCGGAGGTCGCTCTCGATGACCCGCTCCACGTCGATCCACCGCCGGTGCGTGTAGCGCAGCGGGTCCTGCCCGTGGGCGAACTCGTCGCCGGGGCGGGAGTAGTGCAGGACCAGCACCGCCTCCTTGAGGACGCGCCGGTGGGGCTGCCCGTCGGGGGCCGTGTAGTCGTCGTGCGCGATCAGGCTGGAGTTGCTCAGGCCCCGCACGTGGACCTCGAGGCGGTCCATCTCGGGATGGAACGCCTCCATGATCGCCACGCACCGCAGGGTCTCGCCGGGCTGAATGGTCGGCAGGGCGATCTTGGCCGTGTGCTTGGTGCGGACGTCGCTCACCCGCGGCAGCTCGTTCCGCTCACCGGGCGGCGGCATGCTCACGTCGCGCTGCGACAGGAGCTGGTCCTCCTCCCGCAGGCCCATGTGCTTGCGGATCTCCTCGTAGACGTCGGGGATCCAGGTGTCGTGGTAGCGGAACTTCTTGCGCCCGCGGTCCGACACCGCCGAGACGTCGAGGAAGAAGCTGTGCGGCAGGTTGTCGCGGTTGGTGATGGTGTAGGGGAGGTACCAGAAGGTCTCCACGTCGCCCGTGTCGTCCTTGATCTGGACCTTGCTGAGCTTCCCCGGCGCGAGGTCGAGGACCCACACCTTCTCGCTCTTGTTGCGGGTGATGTCCTCGGCGAGCTTCTCGCAGGTCGGGCACTTGAGCTCGTTGATCTCCGCGTCCCGCTCTTGCCCGCAGTACTTGCACAGGTCGGCGAGGCTCGCGGGGAGCGCGGCCACCCAGCCGACGGCGCAGGTCGCGATCACGATCCAGGCCAGCGACCTCTTCGCGGCGCGTGGCATGCCAAGACTCCCGGGCCTCCGACGACCCCTCATTCGCGCGTGGGGCGGGATTATAGGGAGGTTGCGAGAGCCGTGTCAACGAGCGGGCGGGATGGGGTCGGGGGGCGGAGCCCCCGGGGCTGTCGTAATAAAGAGGATCTCGCCTCTCTTACGTGCCCGTGCCCGTGCCCGTGCCCG
>JAWLGW010000042.1:0-1172 GCA_041690735.1 Planctomycetota bacterium | reverse complement strand
TGGGCTGTCGCTGCATTTCGCGACAGCCCCCGGGGGGAACCACCCGGGACCTCCTTGATGCGGTGGGCCAAAGCTGTCATCCTCGGCCCGACTCTCGCGAGGCTCGCTGCGTTGGCGGGTCGTCTGGGAGGGGGCGGCGTCGTCACCACGCAATGTCTACCAGGACTCTTCGTTCTTCATAAGGTCGGTCGGCCGTAGCGTGGCGTCGAACATCTCTCCTGAACCAGCGCGCGGGTCGCGTGTATGGGAGGCCGCGTAGGTCGGGACCGGTCGTTCCGTGCCCTCTGCGGTGCTCCACGAGCAAGGAAAGGTGTTCATGACGCTCAAGAAGAAGGGGTTCACCCTCATCGAGCTGCTGGTGGTCATCGCGATCATCGGCATCCTCGCGACGCTCCTCATGCCGGCGCTGATGAAGGCGAAGGAGAAGGCGAACAAGACCAAGTGCAGCAACAACTTGCGGCAGCTGGGTCTGGGCGCGATCCAGTACGCGGACGACAAGCGGTTCTTCCCCCATAACGCCGCCCTCAACACGTTCGACGGGGACTACACCACCGACGACACGCCGCGCATCGTGCGGGCGATGGTCTGGTTCGGCTACCACGACAACCCGGAGGGCTTCATCTGCCCGTCGTCGATGGACATGTACATGCCCCCGAGCGACGCGTCGATCCTCGACAACATGAAGACCTGGACGTGGGGCAGCCAGGGCGGCAAGCTGTCGGGCGCCAACGCCAAGAAGTCGCCGCTCAACGACGAGGTGTCCGGAATGGACCCCACCCTGGAGAACACGACCGAGCTGTCGTACGCCTGGACCCGGCGGCCCATGAACAGCAACTCCCGCTCGACCATGCTGATCGGCGCGGACCGCTCGATCCGCGGTGACGCGACCGCCTCGGACGGCCTGGGAGGGATCGAGAACGGCAACCACCAGGACGGCTGGAACATCATGCGCGCCGACGCGACGGTGGAGCTGGTGAGCGAGGCCTGGTCTCCGCCCGCCAACGCTGACAACGACACGGAGGCCCAGAGCTTCCTGCGCTCGACCAGCCGCGGCGGCGGCGCGCTGGCGATCTACGACGGCGGCAGCGGCACCACGCCGTAGTCGCCCGGGTCGCGCGCGACCGGATGGCCTCACGAGGGCGCCCCCCAGCCCGGGGGCGCCCTCAAGCCGT
>JAWLGW010000041.1:0-15555 GCA_041690735.1 Planctomycetota bacterium | reverse complement strand
CTACGTCCTCCGCTCCGCGCGCGTCCTGCATGGTCGTGGCGTCAGCGGCCATCGCCTCAAGCAACTCCCTGGCGGATGCCTCAGCTGCACGCTTCTCCCTTGCCTCGTCGCTGTCCTTGTCCTCGCTCATCCGCCACCTCCGCCTGCCAGCTTACCTGCGTTGCAGATTCGCAAAGGAGCGACGTAACCCACTGCCATGGCTATGCAAAGCAGCCCGCGGGTGAAGGAATTCACCGGGGGGGGGCCGCTCCCGTGAGCCTCAGCCCAACCAGGTGGCCACCTCCCCCGGGGAAAGGATTTGGCCACCTGGTTAGACCCTCAAGAAGAGAGAGAGATCCCCCCTTTCTAGGCCTTCAACCAGTTGACCACCATGGCCACCTGGTTAGCGCGGTCGCACCTTTGTCTCGCGTGGCCATGGGGACCATTTTGGGGACCACTGGAGCGGCCCACCGGGTCTCGCCCTGGCACACCGAGGCACGGCCCGGCCCCAGCCCAGCAACGGCGCGGGCTCGCGAGGGCACACTGAGGCACGCTCTGGCGCAGGTCGCTGTACGGGCTTGTGGATCAGGAGGTCCTGCGTTCAAATCGCAGCGGCTGTATGAACGGGAGGCCCGGCGCGACGCGCCGGGCCTCGCGTCTTTCCGGACGCGATCGGGTTGTCGCACGTGCGACCGCGGGTGCGCGGGCGCCTCCGCGGTCGCCAACGGGCGGGTCCGCCACGGGCAGTGAACCCCAGCCCGACTGTGCTGGACCTGAATCGCGCCGGCCTCCGAGCTCCTCTGCTGAGGTGCGCCTCGCAGGTCGCGTCGAGACCAGCTCGCTGGGCGGCCTGGACGAGGGCAAGGTAGCGTCCCGACATGAGGTCGGTCAGGCGTCCCACATCCCCCCCCCGATCGTCACGCTCACCACGCCTGCCGAGTCCGCGCTCAGCTCTGCGACGAGCCCGCCGCCCACGGAGACAGCGACCTCGCCATCGGCGGTCTCGGCCAGTTCCGAGGAGCGGAGCTGGCCGCTCGCCAGGAGCTCCTCGAGGTGTTCCTGGTGCTTCTCCTCCCCCACGACCGAGACCCGACAGTCGGTGCCGGCGAATGTAGGCGGAGGAGTAGTGGCTCGGCGAGCTGGGAACGCGATCGAGAGCCAGACGCCGAACAGGCCATCCCCTCCAGAGATCAGCGCCCGACAGCTAGCAGGGAGCGCCGCACGCTCGAGCTCGCGCAGCACCGGATGAAAGAGACTCGTTTCCCCTCGCGGGATGTAACCCACCGTTTCCCCGTCGATCATCACCCGGACGGCGCTTCGGTCGTGCGGGTTCGAAGCCCGAGCAAGCTGCGCCGTCACGAGGACTCGGCTGCTCTGACCCCCGGCCGGGGCGATGGCCTCCACGACGTCACTGAGCGCGCTCCGGTAGCTGAGCTCGCCAACCACCTCCTGCCAAGTCTCGCGACTCGGCGCGATCGTCGGAGCTTGAAGCCAGGTGAGGGGGACGCGCTGGGTGGGGGCGACGAGCGAGACTCTCTCCGGCGCGGCTTGTTGCGCCGTCCGCCTAGGGCGTCGCCAGTTCCCTCGCCGCGTCCGCCGCGACCGGAGTCGGTTCCGTGGGTCGTTCGGGTCGGCCCCGAACAACGTGCGCCAGATCCAATCCAGCATCTGCCTACTCCCCGGGCCTGTGCACGTCGAGGAGCGCTGCCACCTCAGTCGCTGGCACAGACAGGAGCTTCGCCACCAACTCCAGCTGCCTCCTCTCCTCGTCGGTCACGACGCCGTCCGCCCAGGCAGCCTCAGCCAGGTTGCTGAGGTACTGCTGGTGGAGCGCCCGCGTCTGGATCTCGTTGAGTCCGGCCGACGCTGCGAATCGCTGCAGGTCCTGAGCTTCCTCCATGGTCACCTGGAAGTCCTCCAGCACCAGGTCCACGAGAGCGAGGTATTCCTGCTCCGTCTGGTCAGCCGCCTGCGGCAGCCGGTGCACGATTCGGGTGAGGAACTCTCGCTCAGCCCTGGCGTGCAGCTCCGCCAACTCCAGCAGCTCAGCCTGACTCCGGACCAACGACGCCCCGCTCGGCTCGGGAACGGACGGCCACGCCTCCGGCGCCGGCACAGGCTGCTCCACGCCGATCTCGGGCAGGTTCTGCACGCCACTGCGCAGGCAGGTCATGAGGTAGACGGACAGCAGCAGCGAGCACGCCCGCGCGTCGTCCAGTGCGGTATGGGAGGCGGCGGGAACGATTCCAAACCGGGCGCAGGCGTCCACCAGGCGCCGGTCCGGCACCCCCAAGCCCGCACCGAGCCGCATCGTGCAGAGGGTCGCCAACTCCGGCAGTTCGACGCCCACGCGCTCGAACTCCGCCCGCAGCATTCGAAGGTCGTAGGTGAGGTTGTGGGCGACGAGCACGCACCCCTGGAGCCGCATGCAGATGTCACCCGCGATCTGCTCGAACCGGGGCGCGTGCGCGACGGTGGCGAACCTCTGCAGCCGGTGGGTCGACCGCGCCTCCCGAGAGCCCAGATCCCGTGCCGGGTTCACGAGGGTCGACCAGTCGTCGAAGGCCGTTCCGTCGGCGGTGAAGCGCACCAGCGCGATCTCGAGAATCTGATCCGAGTCGCTGAGGCCAGTCGCCTCGAGATCGAGGACGGCGAACGTGGAGTCGAGAATCCGCTGAGCGGGAGCGAGGCCGCGCCGAAGGCGCTCCGCCGTGAGCTTCTTCGTCAGGCGCTTGCTGATCTTCTTCCGCCGCCGCCCCTGGTCCATGCCTGCCGGGCCTCCAGCGCGGAGAGTGGCTTAGCAGGCGCGGCGGCCGACTGCCACACCGCCTCCCTCTTCAGGGCGCCCGGTCGGGGGAGGGGCGCCCCCGCGCTCTGGTCCTGCCGGACGCGACGCGGCTGTCGCACGTGCGACAGCGGATTCTCAGCTAGCGGCGACGCCGCAGGGGATCGTCCTCACCCAGCGCCCAGGGGACCACCTCGGCCGCCATGTCGGCGATCATCCGGGGCATGGGGTCCTGGGGCGACGCGTGCGCGCGGTCGGCGGCGAGATCTGCGGCCGTGACCGCGGGCACGGCGTCGAGGGCGCCCTCGAACAGGTCGAGCAGGGCCGTGTCCGGCCACCCGGCGGTGGTGGCGGCAGCGCGGGCGGCGCGGGCGGCGTAGCGGGCGGCGTCGCGGTCTTCGTCGCACTCGGCAGCGGGCGCCACCACCTCGTAGCTCCCCCGCGCCATGCGCCGACAGGCCTCCTGTGCGGCCGCGGCGTGCTCCTCACAGGGGCACAGCGCCCACTCCTCTGCCACCCGCAGGGCCTCCGCCGGGAGCGGGTCGTCGGGCGCGACGAGCGCGTGCAGCGGGAGCACTGCCCGCGCGGCGGCCACCGCCAGCCGCACGCAGACCTCCTGGCTGCGGTCGGGCAGCTCGTAGGGCCAGTCCTGACTGCGCAGGTCGATCGCCGCCGGAGGCCGCTCGGCCGCCAGGCGAGCAGCGGGCGCTCCCAGGGCGGCGGCCAGGGCCAGCCGAGCGGAGGAGAGCGCTCCGGAGCGGGTCCGGTCCCGCAGCACGCGGGCGGCGACGTGGACGTCACCTCCCTGCGCGACCCGCGCCAGACGTCGCCGCTGCGCATCGGCCATGCGAGCACGGTGGCCTGTCGCGAGCCCGCGCGCCAGGCCCGACGGTCTCGCAGGAATTCGAAGGCGCCCGGCTGGAGCGACAGGGCTGCTGCGAAGCGATGCGCACCCCGGACTTCGCCAGGGAACCCGCGGCCGCCGCGCTCGCGGATCAGGAGGTCGGTTCGAGTCGCAGCGGCTCGAGGAACGGCAGACTCGGAGCGGCGCGGTGGCGGGCCTCTCGTCTCTCTCTTGGGCCGCCGGCCGGGTGAGGTCTCGTGTTCACGTGCGCTTCGCCCGGCGACCGGCCGGCGTTCAGGACGCTGCGGACGGCCCGCATCAACCCCTCCGGCGAGGCGGGCTTCTCCAGCATCGCGTCCGGGCCCGCCGCCTGGAAGCAGCAGGCGAGCTCCTCGAAGGGGTGCCCGCTGTAGACGACCGATCGCATGTCGCGCAGGGCGGGGTCGTGTCGCGCGGCGTGCAGCAGGTCGGCCCCCGTCATGTCGGGCAGGGAGTAGTCCAGCACGACCACGTCCGGCCGCACCTCGCGCATGAGCGCCAGCCCTCTCGCGCCGGTCGCTGCCGCCGAGACGCGGTAGCCGTGACGCCTGAGGACCGCGGCGGTCGCCTCCCGGACGTGGGGCTGGTCCTCGACCACCAAGGCTGTGTGACGCTCTCGGTCCATGGCGCACCTCGATCTGACGGAACGTAGACTGCGCCCGCGAACCCGGGAAGTGGGTGATCTCACCCGGGCCGGGGAGCCGCCCTGGACCTGAAGGAGTGCGCTGTCGCTCGCCTCCGCCTCCCCCGACCGGGCGCCGCGCCCGGGGTCGTCAGCTTGTGCGGACGGTCGTGCACTGGCTACGATTCTGGCACGAGGTCTCCATGCCCCAGCCCGGACGCGCCCCTCGGCGCCGCTCGCGATCGACAGCGGCGCGGTCGAAGAAGAAGCCGGATCCGGGGCTGTCGAACGGCGCGAAGGTAGCCATCGCGGTCGCGGGCATCTCCTTCTTCATGTGGTTGGGCGACCCCTGGGAGCCGCCGCCTCCGCCGCGCGATCCCGCCCGCACGCCGATCGAGCGCGGCACCGCCGCCCGGCTGGCAGCCTCGGACCAGACGCCCGAGCAGGCGATCGAGGAGGAGACCGAGCGCGAGCTGCGGGCGAGGCTCGAGTCCGATTCGCACCTGCTCGACTCCATGACCGAGGACGAGCTCCGCGCCTCGATCCGACGCCGGGTCACCGCCAAGATGCAGTTCGCCATGCGGTGCGGAGAGGTCGCCGGGGCGATGGCCTCGGAGCGCGGAGAGGCTGCCGAGATCGACGCCTACGTGAAGGCCCTCGACATTTGGCTGTCGCGCCCGGAGACCGAGCCGCTCATGGCGAACGGCGGCGACGTGAGCGACGACCTCATCAGGGCCAAGATCGACGAGTGGTTACCGAGGGCGCGGAAGCTGGTGCGGTAGCGTCTGCGAGCCTCCCGGCTCCTCGCGAGCCGAGCGCGAACTGCGCGGCCGCTGTATCACCGGGGCCCGCGGAGGTCCCATGAAGCGTCTCGCGCTCCTGACCTGCCTGGCCGCCGTGTTCGCCTGTGCGCCGGCTCACGCCCAGGACCGCTACGAGCTGGGCCGCCGCCTGCGCCTGTTCGAGCGAGCGCTGGAGGAGGCGTCCGGCGAGGCTCGCGCGCGGGCCATGCCCGTGGTGAACCGGGCGGTCATGGCGTTCTTCCTGCGGCAGGCTGGCCTCGCCTGTCGCAGCCTGGACGAGGCTCGGTTCGCGCTGGGCGAGGCCCCGCCGGACGCCGAGCGGTGGGCGGCCGGGCTGGGGTGGGTGGACGCCGGACGGGTGCACGATCTGGCGTCGGGCGCGCCGGCGGTGCGGCTCGGCCGCTCCTACCGGGCGCGGGAGGCGTCGCCTCCGGGCCTGAGCCTGAGCTGGACCCTGCAGACCGGCGACGATCGCCTCCTGGGCCGCGGTGAGGAGGCGCAGGCGCCGCGCCCCTGGACGCTGACGCTGCCCGGCGAGCTGCCCGAGGGGGATCACCTGCTCCGCTGCCAGATCCTGAGCGACGGGCGGCCGGTCGCGCACCTCGAACGCGGGCTGTCGGTGGTGCGGGAGCTGGAGCGGCGACTGGAGCGAGCACGCCTGCGGCTGGCCGCGCTCTCCGCCGACGCGCCCTGGGAGGAGCGCGCGGCGATCGCGCACAAGCTGGAGCTGCTGCAGGCCCTCAGCCACGGGACCCGGTCGGCCGAGACCGACCTGCCCGGGGCCCGCCTGCTGCGCGACGTCGAGCAGGCCCTCGCCGCCCTCGACAGCGGCGAGCGGTTCCACGCCGGCCGCGCCGGCGAGGACTGGGTGCGCCTGGGCAGCGCCGCGCGCAGCACGCCGGCCCGCCTGCTGGTGCCGCCGGGCGCCGGGCCGCGGCCGCCGCTGGTGGTGGCGCTGCACGGCATGGGCGGCAGCGAGAACATGTTCTTCGACGCCTACGGCGCCGGGCTGATCGCGCGGCTGTGCCGCGAGCGGGGCTGGCTGCTGGTGGCGCCCCGGGCCAGCGGGGCTCCCTTGTCCGAGGTCCTCGACTCCCTGTCGCGGCTGCACGCCTACGACCGGCAGCGGGTGGTGGTGGTCGGCCACTCCATGGGCGCCATGCAGGCGGCCGCGGCGGTGAGCGACGACCCCGACCGCTACGCCGCGGCGGCCTTCCTGGCCGGGGGCGGCCGCGTCGGCCGCTCCCCGCTGCCGCCCTGCTTCGTGGGCACCGGCGCCCGCGACTTCTCCGCCCCCGGCGCCCGGGCGCTGGCGCGGCGCCTGGAAGGGCGGGCGGCGCCGCTCGTGGTCCGGGAGTACCCGGCCGAGCACCTGACGGTCGTCCAGCTCGCCCTGCGCGACGTGTTCGCCTTCTTCGAGTCCGTCCTGCCCGCGCGCTCCACGCCCCAGCCGCCGACCCGCTACGGGCCGCTGTAGCGGCGTCGTCGGCCGCCGCTCCTCACCCGCGCGGGCGGTGCTGCGTGCCGACGCCCGCGGTGAGGAAGACCGCGGTCGCCGGGGCGCTGACGTCGGCGGTGTGCCACACGCCGGGGTCGTTGATCGCGTACTCGCCTGCGCGCAGCGTCGTGCGGACGACGGCGCCGCCCTTCTCCTGCACCAGCGTGAGCTCGCCCGCCGTGCACAGGACGAGCTCGCCCCCGTTCGGATGCATCTCCCACGCGTCCCACGGCGCGTCGAAGGTGTGCATGGAGACCAGGCGGGCCTCGTCGCCGTCGCTCGCGTGGCGCTCGCCGTAGCGGGCGTACCACTCCATGCCGGTGAGCTCGGGCTCGCTGACGACGGTGGCGCCGAGGCCGAGGTGCACGGGGTTCTTGTCGAGGCGTCGTGGCATACCGGCCATTCTGCTCGGTCGCGGGCGCCCCTGCCACCGGCGTCCTCTCGGGCGCGTTTGCCAGTCGGGCAGCCATCGGGCAGGCTGTCGCGCCTCGCTGAACGGCACGACAAGGAGGGCCTCATGGACCCGCTTCGGCTCGAGATGATGCAGACCGCGGTCGGCTACTGGGTGTCGAAGGCGCTGTTCTGCGCCGCCAAGGCGGACGTGGCGGACGCGCTCCGAGACGGGCCGCGGCCGGTCGCGGAGCTCGCGGCGGCGGCGGGGGTGGACGCCGAGAACCTGCACCGGATCCTGCGTGCCCTCGCCAGCGTGGGGATCTTCGCCGAGTCCGAGGCCGGTGTGTTCGCCCTCACCCCCAAGGCCGAGTTCCTGCGGGCCGATCACCCCCAGAGCATGAAGCACTTCCTGCTCATGGTGGGCGACGACGAGCTCGAGGCCTGGGCCGACCTGTACCACACGGTCGCCACGGGGCAGAGCGCGGTGGAGAAGCGGTTCGGCGGCGACTTCTTCGCCAAGATCGGGCAGGACCTGCACACGTCGCAGCTGTTCGACCGGGCCATGCAGGAGATCCACGGAGGCGAGACCGCCCTCATGCTGGAGGCGTTCGACTTCTCCCGCTTCCAGACGCTCCTCGACGTGGGCGGCGGCAACGGCTCCACGCTGTGCGAGATCCTGGCGGCCCACCCCGGTCTGCGCGGGCAGCTGTTCGACCTGCCGCCGGTGGTCGAGAACGCCCGGCGGACCGTGGAGGCGGCCGGCCTGACCGAGCGGGTCGAGCTGTCGCCGGGCGACTTCTTCGCGCCCGAGTCCTTCCAGCCCCTGGCGGGCCGCGCCGACTGCCTGATCCTGCGCCACGTGCTGCACGACTGGAGCGACGAGGCCTCGGCGGCGATCCTCCGCCACGCCTCCGCGGCGCTGGCCGAGGGCGGCTCGCTGCTGATCGTCGAGAAGGTGATCACGCCCGGCAACGCCCCCGGCTTCGTCAAGCTCCTCGACCTCAACATGATGGCGATCGGCGGCAAGGAGCGGACCGAGCCGCAGTACCGGGCCCTGCTCGAGGCGGCCGACCTCCGCCTGCACACGATCCACGTCACTCCGGGCCCGATCGACCTCGTGGAGGCGCGCCGCGGGTAGCCGAGGTGCGCCCGCTGGCACGCACGCGCGCCGATGGGCAGAGGCGGCAGGGACAGCGCCCGCGGGCGGCCGAGGACCAGCAGAGCTAACACGCTGCGCCTCGGTTGCTTAATCCATTCGTCATCCTTTTTTCATTTCTTCCGCACGACGCAAATGAGTCCGGGGCTATCCCTACCGAGGAGGCCCCATGACCCGATCGAGCGCCGTTCCCTGGATCGTCTCAGTTCTGACTCTCGCGCCCGCCGTCGCCTTCGGGGAGGTGCACGGGCGGGTGGTCGCCACCGCCCTCAAGGTCCGCGACACGCCCCAGGGACGGCACATCGACACCCTCCAGCACGGCCAGATCGTGCGGGTGGTGGCCAAGCGGGGCAGCTGGCTGCGGATCCTCGACGGCGAGCGCCCCGGCTGGGTCTACTCCCGCTTCGTGCGCCCGGTGCGCCTGGTGCGGCCGGCGGTCACCCCGCGCTCGGCGCCCCGGGCCACGACGGTGGCGGCCTCCGCTCCCACCGGCCGCCGCATGGAGGCGACGACGGACCTCCGCCTGCGCTCCGGCCCCGGCACCCACACCCGCAGTCTGGGCGGGATCCCCGAGGGGGAGGCCGTCACGGTCCTCGGCTCGAACGGCAACTGGCGCCAGGTGCGCTACAAGAGCCGCGAGGGGTGGGTGTACGGCAGCTACCTGCGGCCCGAGGCGCGCGCGACCGCGGGCCACGGGCACGGCCACGGCCACGACCACGGCGCCGCCGCCTCGCCCGGGCGGAGCAGCCGCGGTCTGGCGGGCGCCCTGCGAGACCCGCGGCCGGCGGCGCCCACCAGCGGCCCAGTCGACCGCAGCAACCTCTCCGGCCTGCAGCCCGACTTCCGCGCCAAGGTGGAGCGGGTGCTGCGCCGGCTGCAGGCCAAGGGCTGGCAGCCGCGCGTCGCCGAGGGGCGGCGCACCCGCGCCCAGCAGGCGGAGAAGGTCCGGCGCGGGTACTCGCGGACCATGAACAGCCGCCACCTCACCGGCCGCGCCGCGGACATCGTCGACCGCCGCTGGGGCTGGGAGGGCCCCGCCGCCGACACCAACCACCGCTTCTGGCGCGACCTGGGCGCGGCGGCCAAGGCCGAGGGGCTGACCTGGGGCGGAGACTGGCGCAGCTTCAAGGACGTGGCGCACGTGCAGCAGTAGCTCGGCGCCGGTGTCCCCGCTGGCGTCCGAGGTCGCAGCCCCGCGTCACATGTGACGCGCGGCTGCGGCCTGCCCGCCGGCGAGCCGCGCCCCCAGCCAGCCCCCCAGCGACCGCCAGCGACCGCCCGGTGCGCGAGGCGCGCGGCTTGCTCTCTCCTCCAGGAAAGAGACCAGGACAGGAGGTGGGCGATGTCCATCGCGCCGGAGGTGGAGCGGTTCCTGAGGGAGTCGGGCGTACGGTACGAGGTGCTCCGCCACGCCGAGGCCTTCACGGCCCAGGAGGAGGCCGCGGCGGCGCAGGTGTCGGGCTACGAGTGGGCCAAGACGGTCGTGTTCTTCACCGAGAGCGGCCACGCGATCATGGCGGTGGTGCCGGCGCCCTTCCGGGTGGACCGGCGCCGCCTCGAGCAGGTGGTGCGGGGAGGCGAGCTGCGCCTGGCCGACGAGGACGACTTCCGCCACCTGTACGGTCGCTGCGAAGTGGGCAGCATGCCGCCGCTGGGTCCGCTGTACGACCAGGCGGTGTACGTCGACGAGCGGCTGGCCCAGGACGAGCAGATCGTGTTCAACGCCGGCGACCACGTCCACGCGATCCGCATGAGCTACGCCGACTTCGACCGGGTCGTGGAGCCGGTCGTGGGCCGGTTCGCGGCACGGGCCACCTCCGCCGCCGGCTCGACCGAGGGGTGACGCCCGAACGCCCTCGCGTACGGGGCCGTTCGCCGCGATACTGACGGCGCTCGGCCCGACGCGCCGGGGGAGGAAGGGGACCCATGTCGGTCGAACGGTTCAAGGTGCTGGTGGCCGCCGCGCTGATCGACGGCAAGCTCGACGCCGAGGAGAAGCCGCTGCTGTTCAAGGCGGCGGAGGAGCTCGGCGTCCCCAAGGACCAGGTGCCGGCGATCGTGAAGGAGGTCGCCAAGGGCGGCGCCGTCAAGGCCAGCATCCCCAAGGACCCCAAGGAGCGCGCCACCCTGTTCCGCTCGCTGGTAGACCTCGTCGCCGCCGACGGCACGATCGACGCCCGCGAGATGACCTTCTTCAAGAAGATCGCGCCCCGGTTCGGGCTCGAAGAGCTGGAGCTCGAGGACATCTTGCGCGCCTCGGGCGCCCGGATCGAGTAGGTCCGCGACGCTCAGCGGGCCAGCGGGAGGGTGAAGGCGAAGGTCGCCCCCTCGCCGGGCCGCCCCTCCGCCCGAATCCGCCCGCCGTGGCGCTCCACGATCGCCTTGCAGATCGCCAGGCCGATCCCCGTGCCCGCGTAGGCGCTGCGCCGGTGCAGGCGCTTGAACGGGCGGAAGATCGCCTCGGCCATGCGGCCCTCGAACCCGATCCCGTTGTCGCGCACCTGCACCTCGACCCAGCCGGGCTCCTCGGGCAGCGCCTCGGCGGTCACCTCCACCCGGGGAGGCCGCTCCTCGCTGCGGAACTTGAGGGCGTTTCCCACCAGGTTGAGGAGCAGGCGCCGCAGCTGCGGCTCGTTGCCCAGGACCGCCGGCAGGGGCCCCGCCACCAGCTCGGCGCCCTCGGTCTCGAGGCGGGCCGCCAGGTCCGCCCGGGCCCGCTCCAGCGCGTCGCTCAGCTCCACCCGGGTAGGGACCGCCTCGGAGGTGGAGATCCGCGACAGCGCCAGCAGGTCGCGGATCTGGTCCTGCATGCGCCCGGTCGCCGCCAGCATGCGGTCGAGGTACTCCCGCCCCGGCTCGTCGAGGCGCTCGCCGTAGCGGGCGGCGAGGCGCTCGCCGAAGCCCCGGATCGTGCGCAGCGGCTCCTGCAGGTCGTGGGAGGCGACGTAGGCGAACCGCTCCAGCTCCACGTTGCTGCGCTCGAGGGCGGCCGCCTTGTCCACCAGCTCCTGACGCAGGCGCCACCGCTCGCGCGCGTAGCGGATCGAGCGGGTGAGGGCGTCGGCGTCGAACTTCCCCTTGACCAGGTAGTCCTGCGCCCCCGCGGTGAGGCAGGCGGTGGCCAGCTCCTCCTCGTGGTGGCCGGTGAGCACCACGACCGGCGCGGGGACCCCGCCGTCCCCCTCCAGCCGCCGGATCAGGTCCAGCCCCTCCCCGTCGGGGAGGCGGTAGTCCATGAGCACGCAGTCGTAGTGGGCCCCCTCCAGGGCTGCCAGCGCCCCCGCGACCGTGTCCGCCTCGTCCAGCTCGGCCCGCAGCGCGCCGCGCTGGAGCATGCGCCGCACCCCGCGCCGGTCGACCTCGTCGTCCTCGATCAGCAGCAGCCGCAGGCGGGGCTCCACGGCGGTGGCCTCGATCATCGCGGCAGCTCCACGGTGCCGGTGTAGCGGGCCAGCAGGTCGGTCAGCGGGCGCAGCCCGCCGGTCGCGACCTCCGACTTGACCATGTAGCCGGCGACGTTGTGGCCGTAGGCCCGCTCGCGGTCCTCCTCGGCGGCCGAGGTGGTGAGCACGAACACCACCGCCGCCCGCAGCACGGCGTCCGCCCGCAGCTCCCGCAGGAACTCGATCCCGTCCATGCGGGGCAGGTTGAGGTCGAGCAGCACGATGAACGGCTTGGGCAGCGGCGCTCGGCCGCCCTCCCCGCGCAGGACCTCCAGCGCCTCCCGCCCGTCCTCGGCCACCGTGAGCGGGCAGCGGAGCTTGGCCCGCTGGAAGGCGCGGCGGATCGCGCGCTGGTCGACCTCGTCGTCCTCGACCAGCAAGACGTGCACCGTCTGCGGACTCACGCCGGGCTGCCTCCGTGTCCCTCCAGCGGCTCCCTCGGCCAGGTGAAGCGGATCGTCGTCCCGCGGCCGCCCTCGGACTCGATCGAGACGGTCCCGCCGTAGCGGTTCACGATCCGCTTGATCAGCGCCAGCCCGATCCCGCTCCCTTCCACCTTGTCGCGAGGCCGGAGGGTCTTGAACATGCCGAACACCCGCTTGTGGAACTCCGGCGGGATCCCCGGCCCGTCGTCGTGCACCGTGAAGGCGAGGTGCCGCTCGCTGCCGGCGTCCGCCACCGGCGTCGCCCGGACCTCGACCCGCCCCCGGTCGCGGTCGTGGTGCTTGACCGCGTTGCCGAGCAGGTTGAAGAACACCTGCTCGATGGGCGCGCGGGGGCTGAACAGCGGGGGCATGGACCCCACCACCAGCTCGAACCGCTCCGCGCCGGGGACCTGCTCCCAGGCCCGGCGGACCACCTGGGCCGGCTCGACCTGCTCGGGCGCGTAGGCGCGCCGCCCGGCGCGGGAGTACTGCAGCAGGCTGTCGAGGAGCCGCTCCATGCGCTCCACCCGCGCCTGCAGCAGCTGCACGTTCTCCTTGGTCTCGCCCTCGAGCCCGTCCCCGAGGTCCTCGGCGATCCACTGCGACAGGTTGTGGATGGCCCGCAGGGGCGAGCGGAGGTCGTGGGCGGCGACGTAGGCGAACTCCTCCAGGTCCTGGTTCGACTGCGCCAGGGCCACCGCCGCCTGCTCGAGGCGCTCCGCCTGAGCGGCGAGGCGCTGCTCCATGAGTCGCCGCTCGTCCACTTCGCGCTCGAGCGCCTCCCGCGCCGCCTCGGCCTCGACCGAGCGGTCGTGCTCCCGCAGGGCGAAGTTGCCGGTCAGCGCCAGCGCCAGGGACAGGAGCAGCCCCGCGCCCAAGGCGACGTCGGGCAGGATCGTGCTGTGCGCGGCCAGGGTCTCGGGCGCCGGCCAGCTGCTCACGCGCCAGCGGCGCCCGGCCAGCTGGACACCGCTGTGGTGACTCCAGGCCGCTCCGGCTCCCTGCTCGAGCTCCGCCCGGTCGGCCAGCACGGGCTGACCGTCGAGGTCGAGGGTGAAGCGGTACCCCAGCCGCTCCTGCTCCCGGCTCACGTCCGCCAGGACGCTGCTCAGCTCCAGCTCGCCGATCAAGAACCCGTCGAAGCGCCCCGAGACGAGGTGGAGCGGCGCGACCAGGAGCGTGCCCAGGGCGCCGTCGCCGAACACGACCCGCGACGACGCCCGCACCCGGCCCGCGGCCCGGGCAGCCGAGAGGGTGTCGTCGAGCTCACCGTGCCAGGAGCTCGAGCCGGCGGCCGTGGAGCCGTTTCGCCGCACGTGCCACCGCACCGCCCCCGCGGCGTCGAGCCACGACAGGCTCCTGAACCCCGGCTGCAGCTCGAGGTAGACCCCCGCGTCCTGCTCCCACTGCGCGCGGGGCAAGCCCCTCGCCGCCACCCAGCGCCCGGCCATGCGGTCGAAGCTGCCCAGGTGATCGTCCAGCCGGTCCGCCAGCTCCCGCGCCAGGCGGGTGGCGTTCTCCTCCAGGCGGGCGTGGGTGCGCACCCGCTCGTGGTCGACCAGCCCGTCCCACACCAGCCCTGAGGCCAGCGCGCCCGCCGCAGCGAGCAGGAGGCCCAGCCGCCGGGCCTGCACCTGCCGGGGGTCCTCGCCCGCCGCCGCCGAGCCGGCGAAGGTGACCAGCCCCGCGCCGAGCAAGCCCAACCCGGCGGCGGTCGCGACGCCGATCCGGGCGCGGTGGCCCCAGGCGAGGGCCACCTCGAGCTGGCCCTCGAGGCCGAGCAGCACCAGCCCCGACACGGTGAGCGCGATCGTGCCCAGCAGCCCCGCCCCCAACCGGGCGGGCGCGGCGCGCTCCCACCGAAGCAGCACCAGGCCGACGCCCGCGGCCAAGAAGCCCGCGGCGCCCGCGGGCGCGAGGGGAGGCACCCACCCCGGCGCGACGGCCACCTGCCCCAGGCTCACGAGCGCGACGGCGGCCGCCACGCCGCCGGCGACCACGGCCAGACGGTGCGCCGCCAGCTGGCTCGCCACCAGGCCCACGCCGCCGGCGACCAGCGCCAGGGCGGCGCCGAGGGTCATGGGCTCGCTGGACGGCGTCAGCCGCTGCAGGCCCTCATGGGCGAGCAGGTGCCCGGCCAGGCCCACCCCGCCGAGGACGGCGGCCCAGCCGCCGCAGGCCACGATCGCTCCGGAGAACACCCGCAGCGCGACGCTCCACGCGCGCGGGACCGCGCGCACGCCCGAGCGCGCAGCTCCCGTCACTTGAAGTCTTCCTTCTGCAGCTTGTACTTCTTGAGCTTCCGCAGCAGGGTCCGCCGGTTGATCCCCGCCTTCTCGGCCGCCGCCTGGATCCGCCCCTGACGGTCCGCCAGCAGCGCCTTGAGGTACAGCAGCTCCTTGGTCTCGAGGTACTCGGACAGGTCGAGGCGCAGGTCCACCTCCTCGGGGGCCCGCTCCGGCTCGCTCGGCGTCTGGGCCTGACGCGGGCGATAGGGCCGCATGAACTCGTGGAAGTCGCGGGCCGTGAAGCACTTCGCCGCGCCGGTCAGCAGCAGCCGCTCGGTGAAGTTCTCCAGCTGCCGCACGTTCCCCGGCCAGGGATAGGCCAGCATGGCCTCCAGGAAGCCCTGCCCCAGCTCGGGGACCTCCGCCTCGTACCGCTCGGCCAGCTCGTGGGAGAACAGGCGGAACAGGTGGAGGATGTCCTCGGGCCGCTCGCGCAGCGGCAGGACCTCGATCCGGATCACGTCCAGCCGGTACAGCAGGTCCTCGCGGAACCTGCCCTCGCGCACGGCGTCGAACAGCGGGATGCTGGTGGCGGCGAGGACCCGCACGTCCACCGGGCTCTCGCGGTTGCCGCCCACGGGCCGGACCGTCCGCTCCTGCAGCGTCCGCAGCAGCGCCAGCTGCGCCGGCGGGTCGAGGTTGCCGACCTCGTCGAGGAGGATCGTCCCGCCGTCCGCGTGGCGGAACAGGCCGTCCTTGGCGGCCGTCGCCCCGGTGAAGGCGCCCTTCTCGTGGCCGAACAGCTCCGACTCCACCAGCCCCTCGGGGAAGGCGCCGCAGTTGACGGCGACGAACCGGCCGGTCCGCTTGGAGCGCTTGTGGATCGCCCGGGCCAGCAGCTCCTTGCCGGTGCCGGTCTCGCCGAGCAGCAGGACCGAGGCCCCGGTGGGGGCGACCCGCTCGCAGGTGCGGAACAGCTGGTGCATGGCGGGGCTCGCGGTCCGCAGCCCCTCGAACCGCGAGGCGGCGGCCGCCGCCTCGGTCGCCTCGCTGATCGTAAGGCCGGGCCGGTGCCCGAGCACCTCGTCCGCGGCCTCCTCGTCGGGCGGCGGGCGCAGGGCGACCATGTACGCGAGCTGCCCCTCCCACACCGTGTCCGCCACCCGCGCTTCGACCTCGGTGGGGCCGTCGCCAGGCAGGGCGATCCGCTGCAGACCCACGCCCTCCACCGCGATCCGCTCGCCCACCAGGCCCTGCGCCCGCTCGCCCAGCTCCTCGCGCGCCGCGTGGTTGAGGAACACCACCGCGCCTTCGCGGTCGAGGACCAGGCTGGGCGCGTC
>JAWLGW010000040.1:0-15558 GCA_041690735.1 Planctomycetota bacterium | reverse complement strand
CGCGTGGCCGAGAAGAAGGTCAACGACGCCCTGGAGGTCGTGGAGGAGCGCGTCGCCAAGCTGGAGGCGATCAACCGCGGGGAGGAGCGCCACTACGGGTGGGGCGACAACTGGCGGCGGGTGTACGAGGCGACGCAGGAGGGGCTGAAGGAGTGCCCCCAGGGAGACCCCCGCACCGCCAAGCTGGCCGCCCGGGCGGCGCAGGCCAAGCAGGACTTCGACGCCCTCATGACCAACCTCGCCAAGGAGGAGGTGGTGGGCGGGGTCGCCGACTTCTGGGAGGCGATCAAGCGCGACTACGGCAAGAGCTCGGAGGGCTGGGAGCAGGAGACGCCCCACGACTACGCCGCCTGGCTGGGGCGCGCGCCCATGACCCTGGGGCTGGCCAAGACCGCCGAGCGGTACGACCTCGTGGACCGGATCCGGGACGACGAGCGCCTGGCGCAGGCCAAGAAGGAGTACGCCGACGAGGCGAGGGTCCAGCAGGTGGTCGAGGAGATCAGGGGGCTGGTGCAGGGCGCCGGCGGCAAGATCGTCAAGGCGGCCGACGCCCTGGTCGCCCAGGCGGAGCAGGACCAGGAGACGGATCGGGACCGGCTGGTGAGCTCGCTCGGGCAGCTGAAGGACTACGTCCAGCGCCACAGCAGGGGCGCCGAGGGGCACGAGGCGGTCCTGGCGCGCATCGACGCGCTGGTCGCCAAGATCACCGGGAGCCAGGCCGCCGACGCCGCCGCCAAGCAGGAGATGCTCGAGAAGTGCACCGCCGCCGCCGCCAAGGTGTGGCCGGACCTGGTGGGCGAGTTCTCCAGCGCCGGCGAGATCGACCCGGTCGCCTGCGTGGAGTCGATCGACTCCTGGCGGGGCCGCCAGATCCGCCTGGAGGGCTACCAGAACCGCGCCGGGTGGGACTACGAGCAGAGCGACTATGACTTCATCGCCACGGTCAGCGGGACCCCCGTCGCCTGTGCGATCGACCCGGGCCTGTGGGCCGCGATCAAGCAGATGGAGCAGCGGACCGGGCTGCGGTTCAGCGACCAGGACATCGACGACGTGGTGGGCGTGGTCGAGAAGACGTGCCGCGTGCAGGGCATGCAGTACAGCCAGCTCCTCAAGGAGCACATCACCACCGAGCTGTTCACCGCGCCCGAGCTGCGGATCGTGGCCCTCAGGGCGGGGCCCTTCGCCCTGGCCGCGGGGGCCGGCACCAACCTGAGCGCCGTCGAGGGCGTGGACGAGGTGGACGTCGAGGGCTCGGGCTCCACGGGCGGCGGCGGCGCGAGCCCCTTCCTGTGGCTGTGCCTGGGCTTCGCCTGCTGCACCGGCTTCCTGGCGGTCGCCGGCGGCGGCGGCTACTACGCCTACCAGCAGCAGCTCGCCGCCACGGCGGCCGCCGGCGGCGCGCCCGCGGCGGGGTCCGCCGCCCCGCCGCCCGCCGCGCCGGGCCCGGGCGCCCCGCCGCCTGCTGCGCCGGGTTGAGCCTGGACGCTTCGACGACGTACGCGCGAGCTCGACACTCCGCTAAAAGGCTCCCTCGGAGCGGCCCAGCCAGTAGGGGAGGGTCAGGTCGATCCCCGGCTTCTCGGCCCGCGGGTCGCCCTGGTTGGGGTGCGCCGGCTTGAACGGGCTCCGCTGCCACAGGAAGTGCTCCTCGGGCTCCTGCAGGGGGATGTCGAGGGGCTCGGCCGGCATGCGCGTGGTTTGGGTGGTGATCGAGGAGCCGTTCTGCACCGGCATGGACACCGTCACCCACTGCACGCCCGACAGGTCGACCACCGCCGGCGCCACCGCCCGGTGGTTGCGGGTGACGAACCGGCGCAGCGCCTCGCGCACCTGCGGGAACATCGCCGCGCGCAGCGAGGGGTCGGCGCTGGTCGCCACCAGGTCGAAGTGGGGGTTGCGGTGGTGGCCGATGTAGCGGCGGACGATCCCGAAGGCCCGCAGCAGGTCCGCCCGCCGCGAGGGGTCGGTCTCGAGGCGGAAGTAGTCGTAGTAGGTCGCGTGGCTCAGGTTGAACTTGTAGTAGCCATCGAGGCTGAACGTGTTCAGCCATTCGCCCAGCCAGGCCAGCGGCGTGACCCGTCCCGCCTCCTGCAGGTCCGCGGCGTAGCGGCCGGGAGCGACCCGCTCGCCGGCCAGCAGGTAGGCCAGGCGCTGCCCGGCGGTGCCGCGCCAGAAGGTGGGCAGCTTGCCCTGGGGTCCCAGGGAGAACGCCGGGCGGTCCTCGTCGACCCACCACTCGTGGGCCACCAGGTAGTCGAGCATCATTCGCAGCCGAGCGGCGCACTCGGCGCGCACCGCCGGGTCGTGCACCCGCTCCAGCGCCACGGTCAGGCCGAAGAACACCCCGCAGTATTGATCGCGCGAGATGACGTTGTGCTCCTCGGCGATCCAGGTCTCCCCGCCGAGGGTCGCCTGCCGGTAGGGGCCCCAGCGCTGGATCCGCTGCCCCACGCGGCTGCTCTGCGGCGCCGCGACCCGCGCCAGCAGGCCGGTCCCCCCGTACACGTCGAGCAGCCGGCCGATCCCGCTCAGGGCGTGGCGGACGTTGTCGAGGGCCTCGGCCTCGCCGGTCTCGCCGTAGCGGAGGGCCTCGGCGGCGAGGTAGTGGCCGGTCCAGATGGCCGAGTCCCCGAGGTCGGTGAAGTCGACCGGCTGCCCGGCGTTCCCGGCGCCGCCCGGGCCGTAGGCGGTCTCCCAGTCGTCGTGGGCCGGCACGTCCATGCGCGCCACCAGCAGGGTGCCGTGCGGCATGTTGTCTCGTCGCGCCTTGGCCGCCACGTTGGCGGCGATCGCCTGGAACGGGACCGGGCGGGCCGAGTCGGTGTAGGGCGCGGCGCCCGCCCCCGGCACCGGGCCCGGGCTGCCCTGGTGCCCGCTCAGGGACGGCGTGAGCCCCTGCAGGGCGTCGGTCACCGCCTCGCGGGCCAGCCGATCGGCGATGGGACTCAGCAGGCGGAACAGCACGTCGTAGAGGAAGCCGCGCGAGCGGAGCCGCACCCGCAGGTCGACCTGGGGCGTCCCGAGGCGACGGATCACCGGGTGGGTCGGGTCGCTGGCGTCGAGGTCGACCGCGCTCTGCAGGCGGATCCGATCCACGATCAGGCGCACCGGGACGCCGACGGTGGCCCACCAGGGTCCGATCTTCTGGCGCACCCGCACGTCGACGTCGACCTCGAGCGTCCAGCCGCCCCGCAGGGGCAGCGCCAGCTCCAGCCGATCGCTGCGCGCGGTGAGGAAGCCGGGGCCGCCGCCGAGGGCCGCCTTCACGGCGCGCACCTTTCGGATCGTCACCTCGCGGGTCGACGTCACCTCGTGGACCGCCAGCAGCTGCGTCCGCGCCTCCTGCTCCAGGTGGGCCTCCACCGTCGGAGCAAGTCGACCCCACAGGTCCTGATACTCGTCGTTGAACGCGTCGAGGGCCGCGGCGGGAGGGCCCGCGGGCTGAGCCAGGGCGGGCGAGGTGGCGAGCAAGGCGATCCCCAGGAGCCATCCGCTGCGTGACATGCGTCTCCTCCGGTGCGTGCGGCGTCCGATCAGCAACTCGCTGACCGGCATGGCGGAATCGTTGCGGCGAAAGGCTTTGAAACGGAATGCCCGCCGTGGCGAGCGCCCAGATCTGGGAGGCGGTTCGGTATTCGCCCAGAAATCGATATGCACCGGAACGCCGGGTGCTCGGGTTTGGTGGGAGGTGCGGCATGAAGCAGGGTCCGCTCCTGTTCGCGCTCGGGTCTTCGCGCTCGCTGGGCGAACGCGTCGCCGATCACCTCGGCGCCGCCCTCGCGCCCCACGAGGAGCGGGAGTTCGAGTGGGGCCAGCACAAGGCCAGGCCGCTGCTCAGCGTGCGCGAGCGGGACGTGTACGTCCTGCACTCGCTCCACGGAGAGCCTGGCCGCAGCGTGAACGACAAGCTGTGTCGCCTGCTGTTCTTCCTTGGCGCCTGCCGGGACGCGGCGGCCGCCCGGGTGACCGCCGTCGTCCCGTTCCTGTGCTACGCCCGCAAGGAGCGCAAGACCAAGCCCCGGGACCCGGTGACCACCCGCTACGTCGCCCGCCTGTTCGAGGCGGTGGAGGTGGACCGGGTGGTGACGATCGACGTGCACAACCTGGCCGCCTTCCAGAACGCCTTCCGCTGCCGGACCGAGCACCTGGAGGCGCGCCCCCTGTTCGTGGAGTACGTGCGCTCGCTGGGCGAGCAGGTGGCGGTGGTGTCGCCGGACGCGGGCGGGATCAAGCGCGCCGAACGCGTGCGCGCCTCGCTCGAGCAAGCCCTGGGGCGCGAGGTGGGCAAGGCCTTCCTGGAGAAGCACCGCAGCGGGGGGCGCGTCAGCGGCGAGGCCCTGGTGGGGGACGTCGCCGGCCGCGCGGTGGCGATCGTCGACGACATGATCAGCAGCGGCGGCACGGTTCAGCGCGCGGCGCAGGCCTGCCGCCAGCGCGGGGCGGTGGCGGTCCACGCCCTCGCCACCCACGGCGTGTTCACCGACCGGGCGGCCGAGGCCCTGGCGGACCCGGCGGTCGATCGGGTGGCGGTGCTGGACGTGATCCCGCCCTTCGCCCTCCCGCAGGCGCTCGTCGAGCGCAAGCTGGTGCGCCTCGACTCGGCGCCGCTCCTCGCCCAGGCGATCGGGCGCCTGCACTCGGGTGGCTCGCTGGTGGAGCTGCTGGGCGACGACGACCTGCCGGGGGCGAGCTAGGCCGCCAGCCGCTCCAGGCGCCGGGAAGCCCGCCCCAGGTAGTCCGCGGCCCGTCGCCGCCAGCGGGCGCTCCCGTCGATCTCCGGATCGTCGAGGTGCCACACCGCGATCTTGGCTCGCCGGCAGGCGCGGAAGGCCTGATACAGCTCGACCAGCCCCGACGGCGCCGGGTCGCCGGTCAGTCGGGCGTACTCGCCCAGGAGCAGCGGACCCACCTCGGGCGCGCCCAGGCGCTCGCACTCCAGGGCGAGGAAGCTCAGCTCGTCGAGGGCGTCGACGATCCGCAGCTCTCGGGAGAACTCGAGGCAGTCGATCACGACCGGCGCGCGCTCGAGGCACACGTGCTCGGGGCGCAGGTCGCCGTGGCCCTCGACCACGTGCCCGCCGCCCGCTCGCGCCGCGAGGAGCGGCCCCTGGTCGGTCAGCGCCTCCCGCAGCGCACAGGTGACGCCCTCCACCAGGCTCCGGCGCAGCCCGTAGCGCGGGGCGCTCAGCGCCGCCGCGTCCCGCGCGACCTCGCGCTCCAGCCGTCGCCGATAGGCGGGGCCGTCCTCGGCGGGGGGGGCGTCCCGGTAGAAGCG
Organism: Planctomycetota bacterium; assembly: GCA_041690735.1. Classification (GTDB taxonomy): domain Bacteria; phylum Planctomycetota; class J058; order J058; family J058; genus JAWLGW01. The sequence goes on along the minus strand of JAWLGW010000040.1, from coordinate 10,283 downwards.
CGCCAGGTGGCGCGCCACCCGGCGCACGTCGGCGTCCTTCAGCCGACCCTCCCGGATCCGGCGGTCGAGCATCCGCTCCGCCGGGAGCCGGCGCATGACGACCAGCCAGTCGAGCGCCTCGCCGTGGCCGCCCAGGGACAGCCCCAGGGGGCTGTGCACCAGCGGCACGACGCCGAGATACACGTCGGGCGCGAGGCGTCGGTTGAGGCGCACCTCCTCCAGGCAGTTGCGCCGCCGCGCCTCCACCGTCCGCAGGTCGAGCACGTCGAGGCGCACCGGCCGCTTGAGCTTGTAGGCGCGGGTGTCGGTGAGGAACAGCAGCGAGAGGTGGGTCTGCACCACCTCCACGCTGCGGGTCCCCTCCGGATAAGCGGAGGGGCGCCGCAGGAAGCTCGCCGGCGCGACCGGGCTACGGCGCACCCTCGCCCTCCCTGCCGGCGCGGACCGGCGCCCGGCAGCTCAAGCCGCTGCGCTGGGGGCGCTGCGGACGGCGTGGCCGAGCGCCTCGCCGACCCGCTCCACCGTCCGCTCGATCGCGTGGGTGCGGCCGCCGAAGTCGTCGATCCGGACCTCGGTGACCACCCGCCCGCACGCCTCGCGGGCGGCCTCGTGGCACCGGCGGAGCAGCGCCCACACCCGGTCGGGCGGGCCCTCCACCAGCGTCCCCATGGCGGTCACCTGGTGGTCCAGGCCGCTCCGCTCCACCAGGTCGACCACCCGCGCCAGCGGCTCGGTCATGTGCTCGCCCCCTCCAATGGGGAGGATCGTCAGCTCAGCCAGCATGTCACCCTCCTCGACCCGGCGCCTGCTCCCCAGGCGCCGCCGAGGGGAGGAATGCACGCCGCAGGCCGACCGGCGCTGCGGTTTGCTCCGAGTCAGCGGGGCTTCCTGACAGGCGGCGCCCCTCGCGCACGGCGGGCGAGGGCCGCTCCCGGCAGCGCCAGCATCGTCGCGCCCGCGTGAACGTCGCGGCGAGGCCGAGGCGAGGAGGTCCCAAGCGTGGGGAGTCGGAGGGACGTGAGCGTGAGCCAGGGCGCGACCGAGCGAGTGATCTTCCTGTGCGGCGACGTCATGCTCGGCCGCGGGGTCGATCAGATCCTCGAGCAGCCCCTCGACCCGCGGCTGCACGAGGAGTGGGTGCAGGACGCGCGCACCTACGTGGAGCTGGCGGAGGCGGTGAGCGGCCCGATCCCGCGGGGCGTGGGGCCGCGCTACGTGTGGGGGGACGCCCTGGCGGCGCTGGAGGAGGCGGCCCCCCAGGCGCGGGTGATCAACCTCGAGACGGCCGTGACCACCAGCGACCGCCCCTGGCCGGGCAAGGGGATCCACTACCGCACGCACCCGGCTCACGTCGCTTGCTTGACGGAGGCGCGGATCGACTGCTGCGTTCTCGCCAACAACCACGTCCTCGACTGGGGGCGGGAGGGGCTCGTCGAGACGCTGGCGGTCCTCGAGCAGGCCGGCGTCGCCCCGTGCGGCGCGGGGCGCGACAGCGCCGCTGCCTTCGGGCCGGTCGCCCTGCCCTTGTGCGGCGGCGGGCGGCTGCTGGTGGTGGGGCTGGGGGCGGCCAGCAGCGGCATTCCCTGGAGCTGGCGCGCCCAGGCGGGCCGGCCCGGCGTGGCGCTGCTGGACGACCTGGCCCCCGACGCCGCGGCGGCGGTGGCCGCGCGGGTGCGGGAGGCGCGTGAGCCGGGGGACCTGGTGGTGGTGTCGATCCACTGGGGGCCCAACTGGGTGGCCGCCGTCGACCCCGAGCAGCAGGCCTTCGCCCGCGCGCTGATCGACGGGGGCGGGGCCGACGTCGTGCACGGGCACTCGTCGCACCACGTCACGGGGATCGAGGTGTACCGGGAGCGCCTGATCCTGTACGGGTGCGGGGACTTCCTCAACGACTACGAGGGGATCGGCGGCTACGAGTCCTTCCGCGGCGACCTGGCCCTGATGTACCTGCCGGCCCTCGACCCCGAGGGGCGCCTGGTGCGGCTGCGCATGATCCCCACCCGAACCAGGCGGTTCCGTGCCGGGCGGGCCTCGGCGGAGGAGGGGCGGTGGCTGCGCGACGCCCTGCGCCGGGCCGGCGCGCGCCTGGGCACCTCGGCCGACCTGCAGCAGGACGGGAGCCTCGCCTTGCGGTGGTGAGGCTGCCCGGCAGGCGGATTGCTCCGATGCCGCGGGGAGGACGTCATGACCGCGGGCCGGATCTGCTGCCGCGAAGTGAGCTTCGCCGACCCGAACGAGCCCGTGCGCGCGGCCGCGCGTCGCCTGGAGGAGCACGGGGTGGGCTGCCTGGTCGTGCTGGGCGGCCGGCGGGCGCCGGTGGGCGTGCTGACCGACCGCGACCTGGCGCTGCGGGTGGTCGCGGACGGGCGCGACCCCGAGAGCACCCGCGTGCGCGAGGTCATGAGCGCCGTCCCCCTCACCGCGCACGAGTCGACGCCGATCGAGGAGGCGCTGGATCGCATGCGGCGGGCGGGCGTGCGTCGCCTCCCGGTGGTCGATGACGAGGGGAGCCTGGCCGGGCTGCTGACCCTCGACGACGTGCTCGACCTGCTGGTGGAGGAGGCGAGCTCGGTGGGCGGGATCCTGTCCCGGCAGCGCCCGCCCAAGCGGCCGGTGGGCGACGCGGCCCCTGCGGGGGAGGGGCGCCGGTGAGGGCCGGCGCTGCGGGACGAGCTCACGTCACAGCCCTGTGACGCGCGCCGCGCAGCGGTCACACCGGACGACCGCGGCCCGGTCGCCGGGACGACGTCGGCGCGCGCTGACCGGCGGGCCCGATGGCCTGCGGTTCGCGGGGTCGTCCGTAGGGACCTACGAAGCAGGGAGAGGCCGGGCATGTTCCAGGATCGAGCCGAGGCGGCGCGCCTCCTCGCAGCCAGGCTGCGCCGCCTGCAGGGGCAGCGGCCGCCCGTCCGCCCGCTGGTCCTGGCGATCCCGCGGGGCGCCGTGCCCATGGCCAAGATCGTCGCCGACGAGCTGGACGCGGACCTCGACGTGGTGCTGGTGCGCAAGCTGGGCGCCCCGGGCAATCCGGAGCTGGCGGTCGGGTCGGTCTCGGAGACCGGCGAGCTGTACCTCGACCGGCGGACCTGCGACTGGCTGGCGCTCAGCCCCGAGTACGTGGAGCGAGAGCGGCAGGCGCAGCTGGACCGGCTCCGGCAGCGGCGCGCCAGCTACACGCCGATTCACGCGCCGATCGACCCCGCCGGCCGGGTGGTGATCGTGGTCGACGACGGCGTGGCGACCGGCGCCACCATGATCGCGGCGCTGCGGGCGGTGCGCGCCCAGGGCACGCAGCGGGTGATCGCCGCCGTCGGGGTCGCGCCTCCCGAGACGGTCCGCCGCCTGCGCTCCTACGCCGACGAGGTGGTCGCCGTGGAGACGCCGCTGGGCTTCATGGCGGTGGGCCAGTTCTTCGCCGACTTCCGCCAGGTGAGCGATGGCGAGGTGGCGGAGATCCTGCGGGAGGTCCGCCGGAAGGAGGCGCGGGAGGAGGCCTCGGGGCGCTCCTGAGCTCCGTGCCCCTTGGATTCTCGCGAGGGCGCCTCGTCCCTGGCGGCGGCCTCCTGCGGCGCGGGCGGGCCGCCCCGCCTGCCCGAGCGGGGTCGGCTCAGGAGGCGAACGGCCGGCGCAGCACGTGCACGTGCGCCGGCGGGACGTTGCGCAGGATCACCTCGCGCCGCACCTCGTACCGGTCGAGATATCCGCGGGTGATCGCCAGGACCTCGCGCACGCGCCGCCGCTCCTGGCGGGAGGCGGGCAGGTAGCGGCGCACGGCCTTGGCCCAGTAGTCGTAGTACACCAGGGTGCCGCCAGGCTCGAGGAGCTCGGTCAGCAGGCGCGCGAAGATGCGGTCCACCACGGCGGGGTCCATGTTGAGGAGCGGGAGCGAGGCGATGACCGCGCCGTAGGGGGCGTCGGACGGCAGCTCCGCGACGTCGCCCTCGAACACCTGCACCTGCTCGCTGGTGAACCGCTCGCGCAGGTGGGCCGCGAAGCTGGGGTTGATCTCGCACAGGTCGAGGCGGTCCTGGGGGGCCAGGCGGCGCACCACCGTCTCGGTGATCGCGCCCATGCCGGCGCCCACCTCGAGCAGGCGGCGCGGCGCGGCGCCGGGCGCGGGCAGGGCGTCCGCCATGGCGGCGGCGACGACGGGGGAGGTGGGCGAGAAGGCGCCCACCTGGCGGCTGGCGCGGAGGGCTTGCTCGAAGAAGGCGACTTGCTCGCGCAGGAGGCGGCGCACCATGCGGGGCTCCCTGGGGGCTGGGGGGTGAGCGCTGCCGGCGAAGCCCGCGGCGCGGGCGTCTCGGGGCAGCGACAGAGGGCGGGATCTTCGCCTCTCGGCGCGGCCAGGGCCAGTGTGTTTCGGGGAAGGTCCCGCCGCGCGAGGTGGGGCTCGGATGCGCCGGGTGCCGTGCTGCGAGGTCCCCGGCGGCGGCTCTGGCGCCTATCCTGGCGGGACCATGCGTCGTCTGTACCTGGTCCTGGGCGCGATCTGCCTGCTGCTCGGCGCGGTCGGCGCCGCGGTGCCGCTGCTGCCGACCGTGCCCTTCCTGCTGCTGGCCGCCTGGTGCTTCGGGCGCTCCTCTCCGCGCCTCGAGCGGCGGCTCCTCGAGCACCCGCGCTTTGGCCCGCCGGTGCGGGCCTGGCGCGAGCACGGTGTGGTCAGCCTGCCCGGCAAGCTGGCGGCGACGGTGGCGGTGGCGGCCTCGGTCGGGCTGACCCTGACGCTGGTGGACGCGCCCCGCTGGGCGCTGATCGCGGCGGCGGCGGTGCCCGTGGGCGTGCTGCTGTTCTTGTGGACCCGCCCCTCCCGGCTGCCGGAGTCGGCCCGCTCGGAGGAGCCGCCTACTCGGGCGGGCGCAGGTCGCGGTTGATCATGGCGGCGGCGTAGCCGGCGCCGAAGCCGTTGTCGATGTTGACCACGGTCAGCCCCGGGGCGCAGCTGTTGAGCATGCCCAGGAGGGCGGTCAGGCCGCCCAGGGCCGCCCCGTAGCCGACGCTGGTGGGGACCGCGATCACCGGCCGGTCGACCAGCCCGGCCACCACGCTCGGCAGGGCGCCCTCCATGCCGGCGACCACCACCAGCACGCCCGCCCGGCGCAGGTGCTGCTCGTGGGCGAACAGGCGGTGGATCCCGGCGACGCCCACGTCGCTGATCGCCTCCACCCGGCTGCCGAGGGCCTCCGCGGTCACCCGGGCCTCGGCCGCCACCGGCAGGTCGGTGGTGCCTGCGGCGACGATCACCACCGGCCGCGGCGGGGTGGGCGGCTGCGGGCCGCGACGGGCGGTGACCGTGCGGCCGAGCGGGTCGTGGTTTGCGTCGGGGACGGCGGCCAGGATCGCCGCCGCGCCCGCCGGGTCGACCCGCGTCGCCAGCAGGTTGTGCTCGCGCTCCACGATCGCGGCGGCGATGGCGGCCATGTGCTCGGGCGTCTTGCCCTCGCCGTAGATCACCTCGGGGGCGCCGCAGCGCAGGGCCCGGTGGTGGTCGACCTTGGCGAAGCCGAGGTCGCGGAAGGGGAGGTCCGCCAGGCGCGCCAGGGCGTCGCGCACCTCGAGGCCCCCCTCGCGCACCTGCTCCAGCAGCTCGCGCAGTCGCTCGCGGTTCATGTCAGGCGATCGCCGAGCGGGCGGTGGCGGGGAGGCCCAGGTCCTCCTCGCGCGGCGCGCGCCCGCCGTCGAGCAGGGCCCACCCCAGCGCCGCCACCATGGCGGCGTTGTCGGTGCAGTAGGCGGGGTCGCTCAGGACGACCTCCAGGCCCTCGCGCCCGCCGCGCTCGAGGGCCAGCTCCCGCAGGCGGCCGTTGCGGGCCACGCCGCCCCCCAGGGCGAGGGTGGGCACGTTCTGCTCGATCGCCGCCTTCACCGCCCGGTCGACGAGCACCTCGCACACCGCCTCCTGGAAGGAGGCGGCGACGTCGGCCACCCGGATCCCCGGGAGCAGCGGCGCGTCCCGCTTCTGGTTCTGCCCGCGGGTGGCGTACAGCACGGCGGTCTTGAGCCCGCTGAAGGAGAAGTCGAGGGCGCTGCGCTTGACCTTGATCCGGGGGAAGGCGAACGCCCGCGGGTCGCCCGACTGGGCCGCGCGCTCGATCTGCGGGCCCCCGGGGTAGCCGAGGTCGAGGAGCACGGCCACCTTGTCGAACGCCTCCCCGGCGGCGTCGTCCACCGTGCGGGCCAGGCGCTCGATGCGGCCCGGGCCCTCGTAGCGATAGACCGCGGTGTGGCCGCCGCTCGCCAGCAGCGCCACCAGCGGCAGGGCGACGGCCTCGCGGTCGAAGGGCTGCCCCGGGGGCGCCATGAGCGAGGCGTAGACGTGCGCCTCCAGGTGATCGACCGCCACGAACGGCAGCTCGCGGGCGGCGGCGAAGGCGCGCGCCCAGGCGAGCCCCACCACCAGGCAGTTCACCAGGCCGGGCGCCACCGTGGCGGCCACCGCGTCGACCTCGTGCGGCGCGCGGCCGGCCGCGCGGAAGGCCTCGGCGGCCACCCCCCCCACCGCCTCGGTGTGCATGCGGGCGGCGATGTCGGGCACGATCCCGCCGAAGGGGGCGTGCCGCTCGACCTGCGAGCGGACGGCGTTGGACAGGACTCGCCCGTCCTCGACCAGGGCCACCGCGGTCTCGTCGCAGGAGGACTCGACGCCGAGCACCAGCACGTCACTCTCCCTCGGGCTGCGCAGGGCCCTCGGCGGGATCGGGTTCGCCAGCGTCCTGCGCGGCGCGCTCCTCGGCGGCGCGCTCCTCGGCGGCGCGCTCCTCGGCGGCGCGCTCCTCGGCGGCGCGCTCCTCGGCGGCGCGCTCCTCGGCCGCCGCGAGCTCCTCGGGCACCTCGTCGCCCAGCTGCCCCAGCAGGTGGACGAAGGCGGCGCGGACCTGCGGGTCCTCGCGCTGCAGCCAGGCGTCGTCGCCCGGCGCCGCCGGCTCACCGTTCGCCTTGCGCTTGAGCTCCGCCACCTCCTCGTCGGAGGCGCGGCGGATCAGCTCGCGGCGCAGCTTGAGGTCGACCGGCACGCGCAGGTCGGGGACCAGGCCCCAGGTCGGGTCCTCCTCGGGCAGGTCGCCCCGGTGGATCCGCCGGCCCTTGGGCGTGTAGTAGTGCTGGGTGGTCAGCTTGAGGTCGGCGCGCCCGGCCTGGATGGGAATGATGCTCTGGACCGAGCCCTTGCCGTAGCTGCGCTCTCCCACCAGCGTCGCCACCCCGTGGTCCTGCAGGGCGCCGCCCAGGATCTCCGACGCGCTGGCGCTGCCGCGGTCGATCAAGATCGCGGTGGGCACCGTCAGCAGCTGCGCCTCCTGCGCGCGCGTCTCGCGCAGCTCGCCGCCGTTGCGGCTGCGGGTGGTGACCAGCAGCGCGTCCTCGGGCAGCCAGGCGTCGGCCACCTCCGCCGCCTGGTCGAAGTAGCCGCCGGGGTTGCCGCGCAGGTCGAGGATCAGCGCCCGGGTGCCCCGGGCGAGCAGGCCGTCGATGGCGGCCCGGAAGTCCTCGGCGGTGGCCGCGTTGAAGGTGGTGATCCGCAGGTAGCCGACCTTGCGCTCCTCGTCGAGCAGGCGGGCGCCCTTGACCGAGTGGATCTGGATCGCGGCCCGCACCACCTCGATCTCGAGGGGGTGGCGCTCGCCCTCCCGCACGACCGTCAGCACCACCGGGCTCCCCACGTCGCCCTTGAGGGAGCGAGCGGCCTCGTCGGTGTTGGCGAACTCGGTCGGCCGTCCGTCCACCGCCACGATCCGGTCGCCCGGCAGCAGGCCCGCCTCCCAGGCGGGCGAGTCCTCGATCGGCGCGATCACGATCACGTGGCCCAGGTCGACGTTGATCCAGATCCCCAGGCCGCCGTACGACCCGCTCGTCTGCTGGTTGAAGGCCTCCTTCTGCTCCGCCGAGTAGTAGTCGCTGAAGGGGTCGAGGGTGCCCACCATGCCCCGGATCGCGCCGTCGAGGAGCTGACCGGACTCGGGCTCTTCGACCCACCGCTCTCGGATCAGGGCCTGCACCTCCGACACCGCCGCCACCTCGCGGGTGCCCGGGGCGAACTGGGTGGGCAGCGCGATCAGGGTCCCCTGGTGCACCAGCAGCACGAGCGCGGCCGCGGCCACCATGGCGGCGGGCCAGCTGTCCAGGAGCGAGGCGGAGGAGTGGGTGACGGGGTCGTCCTGCGGGTCGCGGATCACCGGACCGATCTTGGGGCCTGAGCGGCGGGACCGCAAGCCGTGGGGTGAGTGTGGGTCGTAATAGAGAGGGTCTCACCTCTCTTGCGTGCCCGTGCCCGTGCCCGAACCCCCTCCTCGTCGTTGTCGCTAAACGGTACCGGGCACGGGCACGCAATGGGCTGTCGCTCAGTTCGCGACAGCTTCCCCTGTCGCGCCACGCTGAGCAGCATGCGAAAGGGTCCCGCGAGGGACAGGGCCTTGCGGGGGTGGAGGTTGGGTGCCGGGTCGGGATCGGCCCGGCGGTTGTTCTGTGGAGCCGGCGGGAGGAAGCCATGAACCGACGGCTCATCGCCTGCGCCGCGCTGCTGGCGGTCGCCAGCCCCGCCTGGGGCCAGCCCGCCGAGGCCCTGCGGCCGGGGGTCTACTCCCTGCGGGGGACGAGCGAGGGCGAAGGACACCGGCAGCGGAGCGTGGTCCGGGTCACCGCTCGGGCCGACGGCGGGTTCGACGTGGTCCGCGAGCGCATCTGCCTGGCGACCGGTCGCACCGAGCGGCGGGTGGGGCGCGGCGAGGCGGGCCAGGGAGCGCTGCGGGTGCGCCTGGGCGCCGCGGTGGGGCTGGCGGGCGCGCTGACGGGGGCGCGCGAGGAGCGCTCCGGCCCGCGCGCCGCCTTCGCCCTCTACCGGCAGCGGGGGGACCTGGTGGTGGGCGTGGGTGGAGGAGGTCGGCCGGGCGCCGGCGCCGCCGGCCCCTGCGCCGGAGTCGACGCCGACCGCCGCGCCGACCGCCGCGCCGACCGCCGCGCCGAGTCGGGACGACGGCGCGGGCCCCGAGGAGGCGTCCGCCGACCTGCGGGCCCGGATCGTGCGCGAGGCCGAGCGGCAGGTGGGGCTGGGCTACGCCGACCCGGCGCGGCGCCAGGCGTACGCCGACCTGCTGTTCCCGCACGACGACCCCCTCCGCCGGCTGCCGTACGCCCGCTCCATGTCGAGCTGCGGCCTGTTCGCCATGGCCGTGCTCCGCAACGTGGGCCTGCGTCATCGCTCCCTGGAGACGCCCTACGCCCGGCAGATCGGCAAGGCCGTCAGCAACATCGTGGCGATCGGCCGGGCTCAGGACGCGTGGGTGGCGACGGTCAACGCCGGGCAGGCGCGGGCCGCGCCCGACCCGGCGCCGGGCGACATGATGATCGTGGGCCACTATCAGGACCGGTCCTGGGGCGGTCAGACCCACTTGCTCGTGATCACCGCGGTGGCGCCGACCGTGGACGGGCGGCTGCGGGTGACCTCGGTCGACGGCGGGCAGCCGCACATTGGCCGGCGGCAGCGGCTGCTCGAGCGGCGCTCCGGCCAGCTGTGGCTGCGGCCCATCGACGGCGCCCACTCGCCAGAGCGGCCCGGGGCAGGACGGCGCGTGCAGGGCTGGCTCGACGCCGGCAAGCTCCGCCTCGACGAGTGAACCGCGGCTTCAGCCGCTACCATGCGAGGCATGAGCGCCAGCCAGGGCGCGCCGCCGCCTCCGGACGGGCCGCTGCCCTGACGGCGGGCCCGCCGGGCGTTCAGTCCCGGTCGTACCCCAGGTTCGGGGCGAGCCAGCGCTCGATCTCGCCGAGCGGCATCCCCATGCGGCCGGCGTAGTCCGCGACCTGGTCACGGCCGATCCGCCCGATGGCGAAGTAACGCGCCTCGGGATGCTGCAGATAGATCCCGCTGACCGACGCGGCCGGCAACATGGCGAGGCTCTCGGAGAGGCTCATGCCGATCTCTTCCGCGCCCAGCAGGTCGAACAGGCGCCGCTTGGGCAGGTGGTCGGGGCAGGCCGGGTAGCCGAAGGCGGGACGGATGCCGCGGTAGCGCTCGGCGATCAGCTCGTCGCTCGAGAGGTCCTCGTCGGCGCCGTATCCCCACTCGCGACGGGCGCGCTGGTGCAGCATCTCCGCGAACGCCTCCGCGAGGCGATCGGCGAGAGCCTTGACCATGATCGCCGAGTAGTCGTCGTGTTCGGCCTCGAACGCCGCCGCGATGTCCTGCGCCCCGATGCCGGCGGTGACGGCGAACGCGCCGACGTGGTCGACCCGGCCGGTCTCGCGCGGCGCCACGAAGTCCGCGAGCGAGTACTGGGGCTTGTCGTCGG